>DATEDP010000020.1 GCA_035281585.1 bacterium | reverse complement strand
TTCCTCCTCAGCGGCTTTGGCCACCGACTTCAAGACATCGCTTCGTTGGTCCTTGGTGAAGGCTGAGACGTCGCCCAAGACATGGCGGATATTTTCCCGGCCTTCCTTGGAGTTGTATTGGTTCCGAACGAAGACGTCGGCATCGATCTCGATGAGCTTGGCTTGGAATTCCTTGAAAAGGGCTTCAGTCTCGGTGACCGAGATGACGGTGTAAAAGTCGGAATCGATCTCTTGGTAGAGTAATTTAAGCAGAGGCTCGAAGTTTTCGTCTTCGAGCAGATCCCGGTAGGGGTTCTGAAAAGATTTGCCGTCGTTCAGCTCGGCTTGGCGCTGAAGGAACTCTTTGAATTCGGCAAAGTCCTGAATCTTGACCTTACCAACATCCAAGGCGCCGCAGCCGTCCCGCAGCAAGGCCGGCACCATCGGCCCCAAGAGCTTCTTCAGCTCCTCGCGATATCGCCGATGTTCGCTCGAGATCCCGTTCGCATCGGTCCCACCGGCTTGCGAAAAAATATCCCCTTCCGGAGAGGGGTAAAAGGCAACGCTATCGAATCTAGGCTTTAAAGCTCTTCCCTCGGACATAACACCTCCGAGGGTCGTACTTGCAATCGAAATGCCGAACTTAAAAATGTTAAATATTTAATAAATTCAAATGTTTAATGAATAGCCTGGCACTGTTATTTGTTCCCATTTTGGGAAGTAAATTGAGAAGTAATACCTGGAGGGAATCTAACCTTCGGTACCGTAGCCCCGCGCCAAAACCTCGCGACCCTTGGCGCCCATCGGCGCGCTGACGATGCCTTCGGCTTCCATCCGCTCGATCATCCGGGCGGCCCGGTTGTAGCCGATGCGGAGGCGGCGCTGGACCATGCTGATCGAGGCCTGGCCGGTTTCGGTGACGACCGAGACGGCCTGATCGTAGAGCTCGTCGCTCTCCTCTTCCATCCCGCCGGGACCGGCCTCGGTGGGATCCTTCATGTTCATGATCTCTTCGTTGTAGACCGGGCGCCCTTGGGCCTTGAGGTGATCGACGATGCGCAGCACCTCTTGATCGCTGACATAGGCGCCGTGGACCCGCATCTGCTTGGAGAGGCCCGGCGGGATGAAGAGCATGTCGCCGTTGCCCAAGAGATGTTCGGCGCCGATCGAGTCGAGGATGGTCCGGGAATCGTGCTTGCTCGTCACCTTGAAGGCGATCCGCGAGGGAAAGTTGGCCTTGATGATGCCGGTGATGACGTCGACCGAGGGCCGCTGGGTCGCCAGGATCATGTGAATGCCGGCGGCCCGGGCCATCTGGGCCAGGCGGGTGATGTACTCCTCGACCTCGCGGCCGGCGACCATCATCAGGTCGGCTAATTCGTCGATGATGATGACGATGTAGGGCAGCTTGGCGTCGTGGGTGATCGGCATCTCGCCCTCGGCGGTCGGCTGGGGCTGATGGTCCTTGAAGCCGCCTTTCTCGAACTTCTTGTTGTAGCCGGCGATGTTTCGGACTTGGCCGTCGGAGAGCAGCCGGTAACGCCGCTCCATCTCGGAGACCGCCCAACGCAAGGACATCGCCGCTTTCTTGGGTTGAGTGACGACCGGCAACAAAAGATGCGGGATATTGGAATAGATCGACAGCTCCAGCATCTTCGGATCGATGAAGATGAAGCGGACGTCCTCGGGCGTGTTGCGCAGCAACAAGCTCAGGATGAAGGAGTTCAAGCCGACCGATTTACCGGCGCCGGTGGCGCCGGCCACCAATAAGTGCGGCATCTTGCCTAAGTCGGCGACCACCGGGATGCCTTCGATGTTTTTGCCCAGGGCCAGGGTCAGCTTGGACTCGGCCTTCTGGAAGCGGGCATCGGCGACGATCTCTTTGTAATAGACGGTCTCGCGCTCGTGGTTCGGGATTTCGATGCCGATGGCCGGCTTGCCCGGCAAGGGCGCCACGATGCGGACCGGCCGGCCGCCCATCGAAAGCGAGAGGTCGTCGACCAAGTTGGTGACCTTGTTGACCTTGACGCCGGCCGCCGGCTCGAACTCGTACATCGTGACCACCGGCCCCGGATGGATTTCGGTGACCCTTCCCTCGACGCCGTAATCGCGGAGCTTGCTCTCCAGCAGCATCGAGGAGGCCTTGAGGCTCTCCTCGTCGACGGTTTGCTCGGCGGCGCTGGCCGGCACCGGATCGAGCAGGCCGATCGGCGGCAGCTCGAAATCGCCGGAGAGCTTTTGAATCGGGAGCTGGTCTTCCTTCTTCACCTCGTTCTTGACCGCGGTCCGCTGGAAGATCTTGGGCTCGGCGCCGCCGCCGGCGGCGGGAGCCCCGGCGGCCACCGGCGGCGGGGGCGGCAATTCGGGATTCTTGGCGGCGGCCGGAGCCGGCGCGGCTGGCTTGGCCTCGACCTCGCGGCGCTGGATGTTGATCTTGGGTTTGGCGGCGGGCAGCGCGGTCCGGGCTTGAGCCTGGGCTTCCTTCTCGGCCCGCTCTTTTTCCAAGCGGCGCTTCTCGAAGAACTTCTCCAAGCGGGCCCGATAGATCGTGAAGACCGAGCCGATCTTGGCGAAGATCCCGACGAAGAAGTTTTTCACCAGGCGGCCAAGCTCGACCAAGGAGATCTTGGTTCCCCAGATCAGCGCCAAGAGCCCGACCGAGATGACCAAGAGGTAGGAGCCGGCGTCGCTCAGGTAGCGGCGAAGCTGCTCGCCGACCACCGCCCCGACCAAGCCGCCGGCCAAGGTGGTTTGGCCGAAGAGCGAGATGGTGTTCCATTTGAGCTGGAAGAGCACCGAAGCCATGACCAAGGAAAGGGCCAGCAACAGGGCCTCGGGCACCCGGATCCGCTCCCGCTTCTTGGTGAAGCAGAGGTAGGCCGCCAAGAGCAGGAAGGAGGCGATCAGGAAGCTACCCAGGCCGAAGCCCGAGATGAGCAGGTCGGCGAGATAAGAGCCGACCAAGCCGCCGTAATTTTGGATGTCGCGGCCGCCGGCCGCCGAATTGAGCGAGGGATCGCGCGGCGAATAGGAGTAGAGACAAAGGATGACGAAGATCCCGAAGGTCAGCGACACGATGCCCATGATCTCGTGGAGATAGCCACGGGACTCGGGGGCCTCTGGTTTTTCAGAATTCTTCCTTGGCATAAGATCCCCCCTCCCCCCTTGCGGGGGAGGGGCCGGGGGACAGGGGGTGTGGCAAAGCAAGCATTTGCTTTAGGCCACGCCCCCTCTCCCGCAAGGGGAGAGGGAAATTAATCCGCCTGCTTTCGCAAAAAAGTGGGAATGTCGTACTCGTCCTGGCCCATGTCGACCACGCCGATCTCGGCGACGAGCTTCTTGAGCTCGCTGACCTCGCCGCCGCCGCGGGGCTTGAGCAGGTCGAACTGGCGGTCGTCATCGTCCAAAGTCGGCGCCTCGCGGGCGAAGAATTTGGCGCGGATATCGGGTTGGGGGGCTTCGTGGCGCTCGAAAGTAGCGGCCGCTGCCGCCGCCGGCGCCGGCTCATGAGACGGAGCGCTGGAGCGGATGACCACCGGCGAGGGCGCCGGAGGCAGGCTGCTGGCGGCCGGGGCGCCGGCATGGACGCCGGTCTTGTACTTCGGCAGCATGGTGGCCGGAGCGTAATTCGATTTCTTCACTTCCTTGTTGAAGCCGGTGGCGATGACGGTGACCCGCATGGCGTCCTTCATCTTCTCGTCGATGACCGCGCCGAAGATGATGTTGGCCTCCTCGTGGGCCTCTTGCTGGACCAGCTTGCTGGCCTCGTTGACCTCGAAGAGGGTCATGTTGGCGGGGCCGGTGATATTGATGATGATGCCGGTGGCGCCGTTGATCGAGACGTTCTCGAGGAGCGGCGAGCTGATCGCCTTTTGGGCCGCCTCCATCGCCCGGCTTTCGCCCTGGCCGGTGCCGGTGCCCATCAGGGCCATGCCCATCTCGCCCATGATGGTCCGGACGTCGGCGAAGTCGAGGTTGATCAGGCCGGGGATCGTGATGAGGTCGCTGATGCCCTTCACCGCCTGGAGCAGGACCTCGTCGGCCATCTTGAAGGTGTCGATCATGGCCGTGTCCTTGCCGGCCACGGTCAGCAGGCGCTCGTTGGGGATGACGATCAGGGTGTCGACGCTCTCGCGGAGGGCCTCGATGCCGAGGTCGGCGTGCTTGGAGCGCTTTTTGCCCTCGAAGGAAAAGGGCCGGGTCACGACGCCGACGGTCAGGGCGCCCAGCTCCTTGGCGATCTTGGCGATGACCGGGGCGGCGCCGGTGCCGGTGCCACCGCCCATCCCGCAGGTGATGAAGACCATGTCGGAGCCGCCCAGGACCTCGGCGATGGTGTTCTGGTCCTCCATCGCGGCGTTGCGGCCGACCTCGGGGTTGGCGCCGGCGCCCAGGCCCTTGGTGGCCTTGGTCCCGATTTGGATCTTGATCGGGGCGTCGGAGAATTTGAGCGCTTGAATGTCGGTGTTGGCGGCCACGAAGTCGACGCCGTCGAGCTTGGCCCGGATCATGGTGTTGACGGCGTTGCCGCCGCCACCCCCGACTCCGATGACTTTGATCTTGGCGTTCTGGGCGAGGTTCTCTTCGAATTCGAACATGAGGCTCTCCTCTCAAGGTCGGCGTTATCGACGGCGCAAAGCAGCCGACGATTCATGATTGGAATTTAATTGGGGACCTAGGAAGAGAACATCGAGGATGGAAGAAATCCTCGATTTATCGAGACCCTATACTTCTTTTGTCGAGAAACCCAACAAAAAAATCGCCCTTAGGGGCCCGTTGACCGCATCCGGCGCGGCGAAAATGAAGTTCTGAATTTTTTCCGCTTTCTATTTATGGGAGCTTATAACCGAAATTGAAAGTAGGGCTTTAGCTAGAAAAAACCTTCTCGAAATGGACGACAAGCGGCTAGCTAGCGCGGCGTCAGTCGAAAAATACGGGGTAGCCCTGGCAAGAAAGGTCCGGGAATCATTGTTTCGCCGCTGACGCCGGAAGCCGAAAATCCGGCCGGCTGTTCCGCAATGTCCCAGCTCCCTGGAGGTAAATTGGCGAAAGTGGCGGCGCCAAGAATGGGAAATGAATAAAGGTGGCTAAGCTCGCAATCAAAGGCCTCCGCCTGGGGCGTGCAGGTCACCTCGGCCCATCTCAAGTCCTCCAAGCAGGATTCGCAGTGCTTATTGCCGTCGGCTCCGCCCACGACATTGCCCTGGCCGTTGAAAGCTCCGCTTCCCGCCTCATAAGCCACCAGCGGGGTATCCGGCGAGGAGCCTCCTCCTCGCTGGATCTGGGTTAAATAAAGCCCGCCATCGATGAAACGGTCTCCACGACTCGTCACGCGGCCTTGGTCGAAAGCGAAAATTTCGGAGACTCCTTCGTCCTCGACCCGTAGCACTCGAACTCGGCCGGCATCCAAGGCGCTTCCATCGGGCACGAAAACCCAGGCTCCTCCGACCGCGAACTTATTCAAGGAAATTAATGGGGTCGAAGGATTCATCGTGAAATTCGAGTGGAAAGCCCGCTCTTCCAGAGTCTGAGGGTCGAGCACGAAAAGTCCGGCATTGTAATAACCATTCCCGAGCATCAGGAGCGAAGACCCGGCCGCGTCGAAGCTGATATCCCGGACATCGCCGTAGCTTCCGTGAGAAGAGGTAAAGACGGTTCCGAAATCGGAGCAATCGTCCAAGGATAGCCCCCGCAAAGCCGACCACCCGCTCCAGGCGTATCCACCGTGAAGCAAGAAGCGGAAGCTTTCCTGGGCCGCAGTCGCCTGGCAAATCGGCAGGCCCAAGCCCAGCCGATGGCTGGTGAACACCGCGCCGCTTCCCCCCGCATTGTCCCAAGAGATCGCTAGACGGTCGGTCGCTGGATCGGCGACGGCGGCCCCTGGCTGCTGGCCGTTGGGGCTGGCCAAACGGTACTGCTCGGTGCAGTCCGAAGCGGATGCCACCACCGCCATCGGTAGGGGACCCAGGAGCAATTCGACCACCCGGTTGTCGGCGATCAAAAAATTGCCGGGCTGGGGGCCGGTCGATAAATCGGTAGGAACATATTCGCAGGAGAGCCCGCCACTTTCGCGGTTTAGACGGGTAATCTCACCGTTCGAGCCGGCGATGAAAACCGCCTCGTCGGTAGCGGCGACCGCGGAGCAGCCATGAATCGTCGAGCAAGGAGTGGCCCAAAGGATCTGGCCATCCCGGTTGAGCGAATAGGCATAGTCGCGGGTAGCGGTATAGATGCGGCCCTCGGTGTCGGTTGCAAAACCGTAGGTCAGCCCACCCTCCCCTACCGACCATCGACGTAAAAGGGAATGGGAGGTTCCGGGCATTGCCAAGTGAAACCGGAGGCTATTCTCGATCTGAACATGAGGCGGAGGCAAAACAGGCCCGCCGCCCGCGTCGCCGCTACCGCCACCCGATCCCCCTTCGGATCCGTCGATGTTTCCTCCATCCAAAGGCGGAGGCTCATCCCCGGTCAAGGGCCCATGAGAGCTGCAACCGGTCAAAAGCAAAAGATTCCAAGGAGAAAACA
Organism: bacterium; assembly: GCA_035281585.1. NCBI lineage: Bacteria > bacterium. The sequence continues at coordinate 5,261 of DATEDP010000020.1, read as the reverse complement.
GTAGGGGCGATTGCTTGCGCCATTCCGGCGAATGAAAGACCGGCGGATCCGACAATGCGGAGCGAATCATCGATTGGCGATCGAATCGGGGCGATTCCTGAACTGAAGAATCCGCCGGAGGGATATCGCCCACGGGCCCTGGCAAGCGAAATGGAGAGATCCGAGGAGCCGTCATAGATGAGAGAAATGATCGACCATTAAGCTTAAAAGTTGCACAAAACTATGGAGTCAGCGCTCGGACAGGAGGCGGCGAAGAGTCCTCGATAGCAGCCCGCCCTGCCGCAGCACTTCTTCCTCGGAGAGCGCGCGATACCATTCGGGCATCCGCGAATTGTGCAAACCGATGATATTGGCGCCGGGCCGGAAGAGATCGGGCACTTCGAGCTTGGGATCCAGCCAAAAGCGGCGGAACTTCTGCACCGAATCGTGGCGCCGGCCGAAATGGCGGTTCTCGGCGATGAAGCCATGTTTCTTGGGCGGGAGGCTCTTGAAGTAGCGGCGATAAGGCCCGAGCTTGACCAGCCACCTCCTTTGATTGGCGACCTTTTGCCAAAAACTCTTCGAGGCCGAATGGTAAGCCCGGCGCGACCGCCAGAGGCGGTCGAAGGTCCGGCCAAAGGGCAGATTCAGGCTGAGCTCAATCATGGCGTCGGTCAGGACGCTGTTGCCGACGTAATCCCATTCGTTCTTGAAGGGCGCCGGACCCTGCCGCAGCTCCTCGAGCCGCTCCCGAACCCCTTCCTCGCAAATCGTGAGGATCTTGGCCCCCGGCCGGGCCGCCATGAAACCCATGTGGAGGCCGAAGAGGACGATCTCGCTTTCCCTAAGATGCTCCAAAAACCAGGAAATATCGCCGCCGATCAAGGTGTCGGCATCCATGAAGATCCCGCCCTGGCGCTTCAGGATCGCGACCATATAGGCGTCCTTCTGGGCGGCCAGACCCAGGGTCTTCAGCATCTCGAGGTCGAAGGTGTCCTTCCCGATGTAATTTTCGATATTGGAATGGTCGGTCAGAATCAGAGGATGATCCGGGAGATGCTTTTCCCAAGTTCGGATGCAGAGCCGAATATAGGCCGGCATCCGTTCCCGGGGCTCCCAAAAAGTGAAGATGGGGAGAGGGCTCATGGCCGGGAGATTAGAAAATCTCGCCGAACCACTCCTTCATCCGGCCTTTGACCTTGGCGTAGATGTTGGATTCGCGGACCTTGAAGCGGGTGGCGTCGTTGCCCTTGGATCCGGCGATGACCAGGCCCACGCCGGTGGCGTACATCGGGCTCTTGACCACGTCGACCAGGCCGCCGATGGCCCGAGGCACTCCGCGGCGGACCGGCATGTTGAAGACCTGCTCGGCCAGCTCCGGCATCCCCTCCAAGATGGTGCTGCCGCCGGTGATGACCACGCCGCTGGCGATGCGGTCGTCGTAGCCCGACTTGAGGATCTCCTGGCGGACCAAGGAGAAGATCTCCTCGACCCGGGGCTCGATGATCTCGGAAAGAATCTGGCGCGAAAGGATCCGGGGCTTGCGGCCGCCGACCGAGGGGACCTCGATGGTCTCGTCCTTCTGGACCATCGAGCTCAGGGCGCAGCCGTATTTTTGCTTGATCCGCTCGGCCTCGCTGGCCGGCGTTCGCAGGCCGACCGCCACGTCGTTGGTGACGTGGTTGCCGCCGAGGGTCAAAACCGAGGTATGGACCACCGCGCCTTCGGACAAAACCACGATGTCGGTGGTGCCGCCGCCGATGTCGACCAGGGCCACGCCCAGTTCCTTCTCATCGGGGGTCAGAACCGCCTCGCCCGAGGCCAGGGGCTGAAGGATGATGTCGGCGACGTTGAGGCCGCAGCGGTTGGCGCACTTGACGATGTTCTGGGCGCTGGTCACGGCGGCGGTGACGATGTGGACCTTGGCTTCGAGCCGGACGCCGGACATGCCGAGGGGCTCTTTAATGCCGTCTTGGTCGTCGATGATGTATTCCTGGGGAATGACGTGGATGACCTCGCGGTCGAGCGGGATGGCGACGGCCTGGGCGGCGTCGATGACCCGAACCAGGTCGTTTTCGCCGACTTCCTTGTCCTTCACCGCGACGATGCCGTGGGAATTGATGCCCTTGATGTGGCCGCCGGCGATGCCGGCATAGACCGAGGTGATGTCGCAGCCGGCGACCAGCTCGGCCTCGCTGACCGCCCGCTTGATCGATTCGACCGTCGATTCGATGTTGATGACGACGCCCTTGCGCAGGCCCTTGCTGGGGTGGGAGCCGATCCCGATGATGTCGATGCCGTCCTCGGTCACTTCGCCAACGACGGCGCAGACCTTAGTGGTGCCGATGTCGAGACCGACGATCAGATCCTCTTTCTTGGCCATTTTTTCTAAATTCCCAGGTTTTAGGCTGCGTCCAAACAGCCGAATACTACAAAGTCATGAGGACTTTTCCCGGATAATTGAGGTCGATGGAGGAAATCCGCGAATTAGACTTCTCGATTTTTTCCCAGATTTCCTGAAACTTTTTAAGCTTTTCCGGGAAGTCCTTCAGTCCCATTTTGATACTATACTTTTTCTTTTCTGGGTAGAGGGTAAATCCAATATTTTTTTCGTACTGAATTTCGCTGAGCCCCATCGCGGCGCCGAAATCGGTCTCGCGGAAAAGTTTTTGCAGCAGAGCGGCGTCGGCGATGCGCTTTCGGGTGGTCGAAGCCTCCAGCAGGATTTGATCCTCGTCGAAACCCGAGAGCACCACCAGATCGCGGCTGTCGTCGCTGTCGCTGATGTCCTTGAAGATCTCGCCATCGGCATCGACGTAGAAGAGCCGGTCCGAAGCGTTCATCACGAAGGCCGGCAGGCGCTCCCGGATGTCGATGACCAAGCTATGGGGCAGCCGGCGCTGGACCGAAACCGACTTGAAATAAGGATGAAGCAGCAGGCGGCCCTGCACTTGGGCCACCGGAATCTTGAAGAGGTTGGTGCCGAGGGTCACTTGGCTCCGCTTGAGGATCTCGGCCTGGCTCAGGCTTTGGGGCGCACCGAGGATCTCGATCTTGCGGAGGGCGAAGAAGTCGAAGCGCATCAGGGCCATCCGCCCGCCCCAGATCATGGCCCCGGCCAAAGCCAATCCCAGCACGGCCCGGCCGAGGAAGCGGAAGCGGCGGCGCTTGGCCTCTTTCTTGACGTTCTTCCGACGGATGAGGGGGCTGCGTTTCTTCACTGGATCTTGAGCCTCGCGCTATCCAGGATCTTCTCCACCAGCTCGCCGAAGCTGATCCCGGCCACCGCGGCCGACTTGGGCACCAGCGAGGTCCCGGTCATCCCGGGCAAGGTATTGATCTCGAGAAAACAGGGCGTTCCCTGGGCGTCGAAGATGAAATCGGCCCGGGCCACGCCCTCGCAACCGAGGCGGCGGTAGATTCGCTTGGCCTCGTCCTGGACCCGGCGGGTCCAATCCTCGGGGATCTGGGCCGGACAGGTGTAGGTCGTCGCGCCCGGAGTGTACTTGGACTGATAATCGTAGAAGCCGTTCTTGGGCACGACCTCCAGGACCGGCAGCGGCTCCTGGTTGAGCACCGGCACCGTGACCTCGCGGCCCTCGACGAAGCCCTCGATCAAAACCCGGCTGTCGAGCTGGGCGGCGGCCAGGACGGCGGCCTTCAGCTCGGCCCGGTCCCCGACCTTGGCGATGCCGATGGTCGAGCCTTCGCGGCTGGGCTTCACCACCACCGGCAAGCGCAAGTTGAAATTGGCCAAAAAGCCGTCGATGTTTTCGACGAAGGCGTCGAAAAAAACCGAATCGGGGGTGGTCAAGCCTTCCTGGCGGGCGACGTCCTTGGTCAGGTACTTGTCCATCGCCAGGGCCGAGGTCATGACCGAAGAGCCGGTGTAAGGGATGTTGAGGATCTCGAGCAGGCCCTGGATGCAGCCGTCCTCGCCATAGCGGCCATGGAGAGCGAGGAAGGCGACGTCGATCGCCTTCTCCTTCAGTTGTTGGACGATGTCGGGGCCGACGTCGATCGGAACCGCGTCGAAGCCGCGGAGCAAAAGCGCGTCGAGGACGGCGGCCCCGCTCTTCAGCGAAACCTCGCGCTCTTTGGAAAGCCCGCCCATCAGGACGCCGACGATCTTGTCCTTAAAGGAGCTCATCCTCTCCGATCACCTTGACCTCGAGCTCGAGCTTGAGATCGAGCTCTTCCTTGACCTTGTCGCGAATCAACCCGATCAGCACCAGCACGTCCTTGGCGCTGGCCTCGTTCTCGTTGACGATGAAATTGGAATGCTTGGAGCTGATCCGGGCGCCGCCGACCCGCACGCCCTTGAGGCCCAACTCCTCGATGATCTGGGCGGCGAAGCCCTTGTCGGGGTTCTTGAACACCGAGCCGACGTTGGGCAGGTCCAGCGGCTGGGATTCGTGGCGCTTCTTCTGGTAAGCCGTCACCGCCTCTTGGACCGCGGCCGGGTCGCCTTTTTGGAAGCGCAGCTTGCCCGAGATCACGATCTCCTTCGAGGGTAGATTGGAGCTGCGATATTCGAATTTGATCTTCTTCTTGGGATAGGCGTGGACCGTCCCGTCGGGCCGGAGCACGGTGATCTCCTCGACGAATTCCTTGATCTCGCCCAAGCGGGTGCCGGCATTCATCTTGAGGGTGCCGCCGACCGAGCCGGGGATTCCGTAGAGGGTCTCGACGCCCTTCCAGCCCTTTTGCTTTCCGCTCTCCACGACCTTAGGCAACGGAACGCCCGACTCGACGTCGATCAGGACTTCACTGTCGGTTTCGTCGAGCACCTCGAAGCGAGTGAAAGTCTTTTGCAGCCGGAAGACGATGCCGCGGATGCCGCCGTCTCGGACCAAGACGTTGCTGCCCCAACCCAAGACCATCCATGGAACGTGCTGGGCCTGGGCGAACTCGATGATCTTTCGCAAGTCGTCCAAGTCGGCCGGATAGACCAAGACGTCGGCCGGCCCGCCGATCTGGAGAGTGGTGTGGCGTTTCAGCGGCTCTTCGAAGCGCAGCTCCCCGCGGGCCAGGGCGCGGAGCCGGTCCTGCCAACCAGCCTCGGGGCGCGGCGGCGTCCTCTCTTGGAGGAGGGTTTCGATCGATGCGGCGTCCATATAAAGGGGTCCTCTAATCCCGGTTTCCCCTCCTTTGTAAGGAGGGGCGGGGGGAGGTAGAGCGTTGGGATCATGCAAAATGACTGCATGACGCAAGTCTCTACCCCTCCCTCACCCTCCCCTTACAAAGGGGAGGGAATCTTCTTTGGCTTTAAGGGGTTTCTT
>DATEDP010000019.1 GCA_035281585.1 bacterium | reverse complement strand
GCGCTCCACTCCTGCTCCCTTCCCAAAGCCGCATTTCCCAGCCGGCCGGCCATCGGGAAGACCAAGCCTTCCACCCCAAAGCCGCTGAGTCCGGCCAGGGCTCGCGCTCCCGCACCTCGGGTCAGCAAGCCAGCGCTCGGGCTGCTCGCCAAGCGAGCCAAGGTGACCAAGCGGCTGGCCCGAAAGGCCGCCCCGGCCACCGTCATCGCCAACAGCGTCGTCGGTTCGGTGGCTTCTTCGGTGAAGCGGCTTAAGAGAACTTCGGCTCGGTCGCCGATATGGCCTTGGCCCAGTTGGGCGTTCAGCCGCCGTTGAGCCAGCTCCCGGATCGGGGACGGGATCGCCGAATTTTGCAGAATCTCCTGATAGAGTTCGACCGCCAAGTCCGGCCGCTGGGCCCGCTCCTGCCGGCCGGCCAGCGACAGCAGGCCTTCTCCGCGCAACTCCGGGTCGCGCTCGCGACTTAAGGCTCGCCGCTCGGCATCGTGGGTGATTCGGGAGGTCATCGTGGGCTTATCGTCCTGGCGGGGTGGGGGTTGTGCCGGCTTCAGTGACGCGGAGCATCGGGCCGAAAGCGGTCCAAGAGCCGCTGCAAAAGGGTCTGGGCGGCTTGACGGACTTCCATGTTCGGGTTGAAGCCGGCCAGCAGCGACAAGGGTTTCAGATAGGGTCCGGAGCTGACTTGGTCGGCCAAGCCTTCGCTGACCGGATAGCGCTCGGCCAAGCGCCAATATTGGTCGAAAGCTCGAACCTGGAAATCACCCTGCTCGGTGATCCAGCCTTGGCGGAGCAAGGCCAAGCCCTCTCTCATCTCGCCGATCACAGCCTGGGGCACATTCCGAGGGAAACCATGGACCCAGGGCTCCAGATCGCGCGAGGCTTCCTGGCAGGAGCGCAGCATCTCGACGTAGGCCTCGACGAAATGGGCCCGAATCCTGGGGTCCTTCGCCAATTCGATGGAGCCGCGAAACTGACGGCCGAGACCGGCGAAGAGATCGACCATCGTGGCCAGCTCGACCAAGTGGTGCTGGTGGAGGCCGATCACGGCGTCGACGTAATGGGGATAGGCCTTGAGCACCGTCTCCAAAACTGGGGGCGGCGTTTTCAAATCTCGATTCTGCTGGAGAAAGGCCACCTCCTCGCTCAAGCCGAAATCGAGGCCCTGCAAGGAATTGGTCCGGGTGACGGTGCGAAAGAGTTTCCAAAAATTGGGATAGTGAAATGCGGCCAGGTCGCGCCGCGCCGGATCGGCATCGGTCAAATACTGCCGAAGCATGCGGATGCCCGAGAGGACCTCGCGGGCCGCCAGCTCGCCGGTGGCGTGGACCGCTTGCAGCGAGTCGTGCCAAGCCTCGAGATAGGCTTTGCGCAGGGCCGGCTCCGGCAGCAGCTCGGCGCCCAAGTGGAGCGTGGTCAAGACTTGATGGAGGGCGTCGAGCAGGTGAAGATCGCGGGTCGAGCCTTCGCCCAGGGCCATCCGCTGATGGAGCAAGAGCGAGGCGATGGCCGGCGACGCCTGGACGGCTTGGCGCAGGAAGCTTCCGTTGTTGCCCTCCGAGATGAGCTGGCGGTGGAGCAACACGTTGTTGACGATCCGCTGCTCCAATTCGAAGTGGCTTTCAACGTGGCTGAACTTGTCGCGGAAAATCCGCCAAGCCGGAGCGTAAAAGCGGTGGCCGATCGCCACCAGAAAGGGATCCCGCGAGGCGGCCCAGGTCCCGAGCATCTCCACCCCGAGCTGGATTTCCTCCAGCGTCTTGGTCTGGCCGACCGGCAATTGAGCCAGCAGCTCCAGATAATCCCGGGTCAAGTTCTCGCGGCGGGCCCAGGCTTCCGGCGGCGCGATCCGCACTCGCAGGCTCGCCGCCCGGATCAGAACTTCGGCCGCCGACCTTTGGCCGCCGCCCTCCCCGCCCTGGGACATGTAGACTCGATCGGGTCCCCGCAAGGGCTCGACGCCTCGGCTCGACGCCAGCGCCGCCCCGGCCACCAGGGGCTCCGGCAAAATTCCAGCTTTACTCCAAGGTGGCCTGAGGTCGCGGCCGCCGCCGCGCTCGAGAACGGCGGTTTGGGCTTCCAGCGAGCGCTCCCAATTTCGCCAACCCTCGCCGGTCAAGCCGCGTTGAATTCTCCCAGCCGCGTTGAATTGGAGAAGCATCGCCAAGGAGTCGAGGAGCGTGATGGACCCGCGAGTCCTTTCCCGCAGCCCGAATCGAGTCTCCAGCTCATGGCCCAGCAAGATCCCCCCGAACATCCCGGCCTGCTGGCCGAGCGGCCCCAAGAGCGTCCGCCGACCGGCCAAGCCGGCCAAGAGACCGCCGGCCCGCAGGGCGCCGAGCAAGAGGAAGCTCGAGGCCGTCTCGCGGGCCCAGGCCGAGCCGCTCCAGGCTTGGTCCCGGCCCAAAGTCAGATTCCCCAACCGGGCGGCCAAGGGAAAAACCAGGGCCTCGCTGACGAAACCGGCCGCATGAGAGAGGATCCGGGCGCCGAAACCCCGGCTCAAGGCGCCGGCCGCCGGATTGGCGGCCAAGCGGGCCAGGCTGACGAAACGAGCCGTTCGAAAGGCGGCGCCGGCCGCGGTCATGGCGAAAAGGGAAACCGGATCGGTGAGCTCCCGGCTGAAGCGGCTCAAGAGGACTTCGGCCCGGTCGCCGACCTCGCCCTCACCGTTCCAGGCCGCCAAGCGACGGCGAGCCCGATCGCGCAACTCCGGCGGAGCCTCGGCCGATTCCAACATTTGGGCATAGATCCGGCTGGCAAGCTCGGGCCGTTGGTCTCGCTCCAAGCGGCCGGCCAGGGTTAAAAGCCCCTCCATGTACAGAAAGGGGTCCCGCTCTCTTTCCAGCGAGCGCCGTTCCGCCAGGGCGCTGCCACTCAGACCGTTCAAGGCACGGTCCAAAGGGTCTCCGGCCAGGAGCCGGCGATGGGTGGGGGCTTCGAGGGTCATGGATTCGGCGAAATTATCGCGATGACCTTGAAATGGTTGCGATTGACGAAGTTTCAGTCACTTTTTAATATCCCTAGAGCATGTCGGTGAAGGGCAAGATCCATATACTGCAAGGCGACATCACGGAAAGCGAAACCGATGCCATCGTCAACGCCGCCAACACCGACCTCTGGCTCGGCTCCGGCGTGGCCGGGGCGATCCGGAAAAAAGGCGGCCCCAAGGTTCAAGAAGAATGCGACGAGGTCGGCCCGATCGAGCGGGGCCAGGCCGCGGTCACCGGCGGCGGCCAGCTCAAGGCCAAATACATCATCCATGCGGCGAGCATGAGCTTCGATGAGCCGACCACCGAGGAATCGCTCTACGATTCGGTGAAGAACTCCCTGCTCCGGGCGGCCGAGCTCAACCTGCTCTCCATCGCCTTCCCGGCCATCGGCACCGGCGTCGCCGATTTCGACCCCCAACGCTGCGCCGAGATCATGCTGAGCGAGATCATCCGCCTCCTGCCGGAGGCCCCGCGGCTCGAAAGGGTCGAGATCGTCCTCCTCGATCCGGATATTTACAGAACCTTCCAAGAAGAGTACCAAAGGCTTTGATGGATTCGATTTCCACTCTGAGCCTGATGCTGGGCAGCGCCTGGACCAGCGGTCTCAACGTCTACGCCACCGTGGGTTTCCTGGGGCTTTTCGGGCGCTTGGATTGGCTCAGCCTGCCCGCCGGCCTCCAGCCCTTGGAGCATCCGGCGGTCATCGCGGTCGCCCTCTTCCTTTATGTCGTGGAATTCGTCGCCGACAAGGTGCCGGCCTTTGACACGGTCTGGGATTCGATTCAGACCTTCGTGCGGGTGCCGGCCGGCGCGGTCTTGGCCTATGCCGCGGTCGGCGAGGTTTCGCCGGAGCTGAAGCTGGCGGCTTTCTTGATCGGCGGCTCGCTGGCCTTCTCGGCTCACGCCACCAAATCGAGCCTGCGGGCCACGGCCAACATGAGCCCCGAGCCGTTTTCGAATTGGCTGCTTTCCTTGGGCGAGGATTTGACGGTTTTCGCCAGCATCTGGTTCATGTTCGCCCATCCCTACGTGATGCTGGGCTTGCTCTTGGTCTTTTTGCTTTTCTTTCTCTGGTTCGCGCCCAAGATCTTTCGGGCCTTCCGCTGGATGTGGCGCAAGTTCACCGGCCTCTTCGTCAGTGCCAAAACCAGAACCACTCCCTGACATGGTATTTGAGGAAATCGAGGAAGCGCTGGCTTTCGCTGCGCTCGGGTAGGGTTTTTTGGTCCTCGATTCGCCGGGCATCGCGCTGCTTCAAGGATTCGCGCAGCTCGGCGATCTCGGTTCGGCGGCCGTTGCTTTCCAAGCCGGCGACCGCGATCTCGGCCGGTTTCTCATGGCGCGCGGCCATGACCAGCGCCCACAGGTTGTCGCGATTTCCGAGCTGGGTTTGGCCTTCGAGGTGGGGCAGCCATTTGGCGAGGTGCCGGCGAGCCTCTCGGGCCCGTTTAAGCTGGCCCGGCGTGGCGGCGTCCAGCAGGTAGGCGTAGGCGCGGCCGACCAAGGCCGGCGAAGCCCGGTCGCCGGGCTCGGTTCGGTTGTCAAAGCGATGGAGCCATTCGGCCCGGCTCAGCATGTCGATCCCCTTGCTGGCTTCGGGCGAGCCTTGAGGCAGGCGGTACAGCAAGCGGGTGTAGAGGGGGAAAAGCTTCTCCCGGCTCAGAGCTTCGGTGTTCCGGTAGTAGTTCCAAGATTCGGTGTCGCGGGGATCGGGGCGGTGGGCCCTTCCGATCTTGGGATTCTCCAAGACCTTGCGCAGGATTTGGGCGCCCCGCTCGACCAGCGGATTGGCGAAACCGCCCTGCTCCAAGCCCTGGACATAGAGCTCGGCGGCGGTGTCGCGAATCCGATGTTGGTAGCCGTAATAGGACGCTCTTTCTTCAGTCCCCTTGCCTTCCAAGGTTTTGGCGGAAATTCCGGGATTGGCCACCAGCCGCAACAGCATTTTTTGCAAATCGGGAAAATGCTTGGTCCCAACCAGCTGGGGATGGAGCTGGCGGTAAGCTTCCAAGGCTTCCCATCGGGCGGTCGGCTCGACCTTGGTGTCGGTGAAGCGAGCCCGGTAATTCGCGGAAAGCTCCTTGGCCTTAACCGGCGGAATCGAGCGGCCCCGGCCGATGCCGCCATTGGGAGCCGTCATCAATAAGGGCCCGGCCGGCTCCTTCGGGACATAGCTTGAGGCGGTCACCGCTTCGGGCAGCGGCGATTCCCAAGAGACGTTCCAAGCCGGCTTGAACGGCGAACGAGGCTGCCGCCATTGGAGGCCGGCCTCCCAACTTTGGAAGCTCGAGCCGAGCAGCGAGCGGCCGGCCCGCAGCCCGGCGCTCAGGCTGAAATAGGCGGCGAAGGATTCGGCCAAGCTCGTCCAGGCGTCGTTCGCCGGCCGCAAGCCCCAGCTTTGCTCCAGTCGATTGACCGCGAAGAGGCTCAAGCCGCCGGCGGCATGGGGAAGCAAGGCTTGACTGGGCAAGCGTTTCAGCGGCGCGGCGAAGAGCGGCGCCGAGAGCTTGAGCAGCCCCAGGCTCAAACCGGCATGAAAAAAATCCTGACCCCAGGAGGCGGTGGTCGAAGCCATTTGCCGCTGCAAGATCACGAAGGTCGGGATCTCGGCGCCGAAGCCTATGCCGCCGGCCAAGAGGCGGCCGCTGAGACCTTGCCCCCAAGGAGCTCCGAGGGCGGCCAGACGGGCGCCGGCATAAGCCCGGGTCAGGCTGAAGGCCACCGAGCCGGCCATCATCGGGACGAGAAATTTGGGGTCGAGGACATTGCGGCCGATTTCGCTCACCAAGCGCTCGGCCTGGGCGCCGAAGGTCCCCCGGCCCTGGAGGACGGCCAGCCGGGACGAGGCCTTACGAGACACATCGTCGCCCCTCTCCTCGCCGGCCAATTCGGCGTAGAGCCGCCCTGCCGCTTCGGGATAGCGGCCTTCCAGCCGGGCAGCCAGATTCAAGCGGCCTTGCCGTTTCAGCTCGATATCGGTCTCTTTATCCAATGACGCGATTTCATTGGATAAATTTGTAGGTAAGGAGGGCGCTCCGGTGCCGGAACGCTCCAAATTCGCGCTCATGTGCCCCTCAATAATTGCGGCGTAGGGGGTTTATCGACCCGGAAGACTTGAGGTTGCGGCTTCCGCCGACGAAGCCTCAAGTGGCGGTTTTTGTCAACGAAAGCTCAGGGTCGGGTTCGGGCCAGCCGAGCTTCGATCTCCTCTTTGTTCGGCAGCTCCCGAATCCGGTACTGCACCCGCATTTCGACCGGGAGTTGGTCGAGATGACCGCGGAAGACCAAATAAGGCCGAAGCAGGGAATGGTCGCCCATGAAGACCTCGCGCAGAAAATCGCGGTGGAAGCCCCCCTGTCCCGTCAAGATGCGGGCATGATCCGTCATCTCGCCTAAAAAGAACTCGATGTCCCGGCGCTGGCCGGTTTCCCGCTCGGAGAGCTGCTTGGCATCGGCGGTCAGCAAGTAAGTCCAATCGCCCTGCGGGCTGGCCCGCTGACCGCTCTGGATCGCGTCGAGGACCGGCGCGAGACGATCTCGGAGGGTGAGGCGATAAACCTCGCCCAAGCGGCGAGGATCGCGGAGCAGGCGGTAGTTTTCCAGCGGAAAGCGCGGCCGCTTCAAACCATGGTAGAGTTGCTGGACGAAGGCGGCGCGCAAACCTTCGTCCAAGGGAAGGTAGCGCTCGCCGACCAAGTTCTCGAGCTTATCGCCCAAGGGAAGCAGCCGAGGGTCGCCGGACGATTGAACCACTCCCTCGATCACCCGGCGGTAGCTTTGGTAGGTCTGGCTGCTCAAGCGCTCTTGAAAGCGCCGGACCAGCCCGAGCTCGAGGTGAGCCAAAGCCAGCTCCAAGGTCCGATGAATCTGCAAAAGGTTGCTCAAAGTGATGGGGCTCCAGGTCTTGGAGCTGCTGCTGCCCTCGTTCTGAACCCAGTGCTGGGCCAAACGGGCGAGCAAGACACCCCGGCGTTCCGCGCCCTCCTCGAGCGCGGCCGCCTTGTCGAAAGAACCCGCCACCCCCAGGTTGGTCCAAAGGGTTTGCAGCCTTTGCTCCATCCCGCGGCTGTAGCCGGGCTCGGCCTCCCAGCCGTAAGCCGCGTATTCGCCTTCACCGACGAACTGGAATTGGCCCATCACCAGGTGGCTCGGTAGGTACCAGTAGGTTTGCTGCGGTGTTTGGTGGGCCTTCCACTCGGCGCGAATCGCCTCGCCATCGCGCATGAATTGAACTTGGCCGCCGCCTTTCTCTCGCCAAACCACCGTGAACCGGCGATCGTGGACCGGCGGCTTGGCGCTGAAAACTTCGGCGAAGGATCCCAGCTCTTCGAGTCCGATTCGGCCTTTCGTCAAGCGGAAGGCCGGGTTCTGCTCGGCATTGGACTCGACCTGGGAGATCAATCTTTCCATGCCGGCCCTGAGCTCGGCCGGGTCGGGTCGGGATGAGGGGCGCGGGGGCACCGAGTCTTGCCGCGGCGGAGCCGGCGTCTCGCGGGAAAGGGCCTTGCGGATCACGTCCCGAGTCTCGATCTGGATGGTGCCCCGGGGGTCCTTGCCGTAGTGGATGGCGGTCTGGGTTGCCGGAACCACCACGGTCAGCGTGAAGTCCTCGGGCAATTGGTATTCGCGAAAATACCGGAAGAGATCGATCCGAAGCTCGCCTTGTTGGGCCTCGCCGAAGGGGGCGCCATCCCGATAAATCAGGACCGCCGGTTCTTTCTCCAAGCGCAAGTAAGTTTCCAAAGCCTCCTGGATCCGCCTTTGGATGTGACCGCCGGAAGCAGCGTGCTCGATTTCGCGGGCCCGCAAACTGAGATTGGGCACCCGGTAATCCACATTATACAGAAAGAGCGGGAGCCGGCTGGCCTGGGGCAGAAGCGAGGGCCGGGTCAAGCCTTGCAAGGTAGTTCGACGGCGGGGATTGTCATTGCCCCCCTTTTTGCCGTCCTCGCCGCTCATGTAGACCCGATCGGGGCCGAGCGGTTCGGGGCGAGGGTGAATGAAAGATCCTTCGCCGGCGAAAGCCGGCTCGGGGGAAATCCCCCCTAGCCCCCCTTTTTCAAAGGGGGGAACTCTTCCCTCCCCCCTTTGAAAAAGGGGGGGATTTGGCAGCGCTCGCGACAAGGCCTCCGTCCGAACCTCCACTCCCCTCTCCCAACGCCGCATCCCTTCACCCAACAAACTCCGGTTCAATCGCCCCGCCACCTGGAAGGTCAGCAAGGTCGAGAGCCCATCCACCAGCGCGATCGACCCGCTCGTTCGCTCTCTTAAGCCCGCTCGAACCTCCAGCTCATGGCCCAGCAAGATCCCGCCGTACATCCCGCTGG
>DATEDP010000018.1 GCA_035281585.1 bacterium | reverse complement strand
CAAGGGGAGAGGGAGATTACTTCTTCTCTTCGCGGATGACCCAAAGCTTGAAGGTCGCGCGAACCTCCGGGTGGAGCTTCACGGCGACGTCGAAGCCGCCGATGCTCTTGATCGGGGCCTCGAGCTCGATCAGGTGCTTGTCGATGCTCAAGCCTTGTTGGCGGAGGGCGGCGGAGATTTCGGTCTTGGTGACCGAGCCGAAGAGCCGGTCGCCGGCCCCGACGCCCTTGGACAGGGTGATCTCGAGGCCGCTCAGGCGGGCGGCGACCTCGTCGGCCTTGCCCTTGGCCTTGGCCTGGTTGGCCTCGATCGCCTTCTTGTGGGCCTCGACGGCCTTGAGGTTGCCGGCGTCGGCCAAAACGGCCTTCTTCTGCGGCAAAAGGTAGTTGCGGCCGTAGCCGTCGCGGACTTTCACGACCTCGCCGGCCTTGCCCAGGCTGGGGACGTCCTCGCGGAGGATGACTTGCATGACTTACTCCTTCTTTTGCAACCTTCTAAAGTCGAACCAAGAGTCGAAAAAGCCGAAGGCTACGAGCAAAAAGCTCAAGGGTTGAAAAAACAAAACCAAGATCGCGTAGAACAAGAGCCGCAGCATCGGCGACAGGTTCCAACGACCCAAATAAAAGGCGACGATCGCCAAGCCTTGGAAAAGGTAGACCAATCCAAAGACGATGAAAGCGTTGATCGCCAAAAGCCTCAGGGTCTCGCCCTTCACGACGTAGACGTCGAGGGCCAAGAGCAGCCCGCAACCGATCAGGATCCAAACGCCGGCGAAGGGAAAGCGCCAGCGCTGGAGGTTCCCGACCGAGGGAAACCAGGCCACTTTGGCTCCGAAGAGCCGCCGAGCCACCACCACGTTGAGCCAGACGACGAAGATCAACATGTTGAAGATCATCGCCGGCAGCAAGCGCACCGCGTAAAAGGCGATGCTCGGAGCGTGGCTTCGGATCAGCGACCACTGAAGCTCCATCTCTTCACTTCCCTGCGGAACCTTCGAGACCTCCTCGAGGAGGCGGACGAAGTAGGCTTCCATCCCTTGGACAAAGCCCGACCAGTTCCCGGCGGTGTAGAGCAGGAGCCAGGAAAGCAGGCAGAGCGCGAGGATCCCGACGGTCTGCCCCACCAGCCGGGTCATCCGATAAGGCTGGGGCTCGAACTCGCCGAGCAAGGCGCCGAGCAGGGTGAAGAAGAGATAGTAGACAATGCCAAAGATCGCCGGGTTCCACGTCGAGCCCGGACCGGCCAGACCCAAACCGGGAACCCAAAAGAAAAATTTCATGGCCTGCTCGAAGCCGTAATTCTCCGAGAAATACGGCACCAGGCCTTCGTAAACCAACCAGAGCAGAGCGGTCGGGATCAGCACCGCCACCAAGCTCTTGAGCTGCCGCCCCTTGCGGTAAGCGTAAAGCACCGGCAAGGGAGTCAACCAAACCAAGAGGCCGCTCAAGTAGAGAGCCAGCGAGATCAGCCCCAGCCAAAGCGCTCCCTTCCAACCCAGGGCTTCCCGGGGAAGAGCGAGGTCTCGGACTGGAGACTCCAAGCTCGTCATCGCGCCGCCGCCCCTTAAGCGTGGGTGGCGGTGAAGGGAATCAATGCCAGCACCCGGGCCCGCTTCACCGCGGTGGTCAAGGAGCGCTGGTGCAAAGCGCAGTTGCCGGTGATGCGGCGGGGGATGATCTTGCCCCGCTCGGTGATGAAGAGGCTCAGCATCTTGGGATTCTTGTAATCCATCCGCACGTCTTTGTCGGCGCAGAAGCGGCAAACCTTGCGGCGGCTGAAGCTGCGTTTGCGGGATTTTCCTCGATTGTAAGGAGGCATGGCTTTTTCTCCGTCGCTAAAAGGTTATTCGGGGCTCTCTTCGCCCATCGCTTCGTCGGCGGCGGGCGGGGCGGCTTCATGACGGCGATCGCCGTAACGCTCGCGCGGCGGGTAGCGGTCGTGGCTCGGTTCCTCGCGGACCAATTCCTCGGGCGCGATCGGGGCTTCGCCGGCGCGGGCCAGCCGTTCCTCGACGTTGACCTTTTCCTCGACTTGGACGGTCAGGAACTTGAGCACCCGGTCGTCGTTTTTCAGGATGCGCTCGATCTCGGCGATCGAGAGGCCTTTGTCGAGGTATTGCAGGTAAAGATATTGAGCTTGCTGGAATTTTTCGACCTTGTAAGCCAAGCGCCGCTTGCCCCAATCGACGTGGTGCAGGACCTTGCCTTCGGCCTTTTCGATGATGTCTTGGACTTTATCCTTGAGAACCTTGACCTGGTCAGTGGGCAGGTCGGGCTTCAAGACGTAGATCGTCTCGTACTCGCGCATGTTTCCTCCTTATGGACTATTTCACTGCGCAAATTCTTGCGAATTTGCTGCGCGGCTCGGCCAAGCCGAGCCTTGCGTTTTGCGTTGGCCCCCTCCGTAAAAAGGGAGCAAGAAGGACGATTTTTTTGGCTATTGCTAGCCAGGTTGCCTTCTATTCACGATCCTCATCGCGGCGTCAAGCCCCGATTTGACGAAGGTTTCGGCCCCTTCCAGAGCCAAGGGAAGCACCTCTTCCTCGAAAATCCGCTTTTCCTCGCCCCGGAAAGCCGCCAGGACGTGGTCGGCCCCCTTCCCTTGGGCCTGAGGCCGGCCGATTCCCACTCGCAAGCGGCAGAAATCGTGATGCCCAATCGCCTCGATGATCGAGGCCACCCCCTTTTGGCCGGCGGCGCTGGCCGCCCTTTGGGCCTTCATCCGGCCCAATGGCAGGTCGAGCTCGTCGTGGATGACCATAAGGTCCCCGCCTTCGAGCTTGAGGAAATGGAACCAAGGGCCGACGCATTGGCCGCTCAAGTTCATGTAAGTCTGGGGCTTGACCAGGAGGACCTTCTCGCCCTCGACCAGGCCTTCGGCGTAAAGGCCGTCGAATTTCTTTCGGCCGAAGTCCATGCCCCAACGGTCGGCCAAGCGCTCGACGAGAAAAAACCCGACGTTGTGCCGGGTTTTCTCGTACTCTTTGCCGGGATTTCCGAGTCCGACCAGGAGCTTCGGCATGGCGGCTTACTTCTTTTCCTTCTTCTCTTCCTTCTTGGGAGCTCCGGCCGCGGCCTCGCCCTCGCCTTCGGCCGGCTTCTTGGCGGTCAGGACCTCGGGCTGGACGACTTCGGTCGCCGGGGTCTCCACGACCTCTTCGACCGGCGCCACGACCGCGGCGATCGTCTCGTCGGAGCCGGGCGCGACCTCGATGCCCTGCGGGAGCTTGATGTCATGAAGGTGGAGGCTGTCGCCGATGTTCAAGTTGGAGACGTCGGCCTCGAGGAATTGGGGGATCGCCGTCGGCAAGCAGTTGACCTTCAGCGTCCGAGTGATGTGCTCGAGGATGCCGCCTTCCTTCACGCCGGCCGCCTTTCCGACCAAGTGAATCGGAACCTCGATGCTGACCTTCTTGGTCAGGTCGATCTTGAAGAAGTCGACGTGAGTGAATTTGCGGTCGATGACGTGGGCTTGATAATCCTTCACGATGACCGGCACTTTGCCCTGACCTTGAATCTCGAGGTCGAAGAGGACGTTGATGCCGGCGCCGGTGCTCACCACCTTGGTGAAGTCGCGGAGGTTGACCTGTAGCAGCGTCGCCGCTTGGCCTTGCCCGTAGAGAACCGCGGGAATGGCGCCCTTGGCGCGAAGTTGACGGGCCACGCCCTTGCCGACTTTGTCGCGGGGGGTGGCGGTGAGTTGTTGGCGTTCCATAAGCTACTCCTTCAAAACTAAACGAACAGGGACGACACCGAATCGCTGTGGTTGATGCGGCGGATGGCTTCGCCGAGCAGGCCGGCCATCGAGAGCACCTTGATCTTGGGGTGCTGCAAAACTTCTTCGGGTTGGTGAATGGTATTGGTCACGACCAGCCCCGACAAGACCGAATTTTTGATTCGCTCCAGCGCCGGGCCCGAGAGCACGCCGTGGGTCGCCAGCGCGAAGATGCGCTTGGCGCCGTTATCGGCCAAGGCCTTGGCGGCTTGGGTCAGGGTGCCGGCGGTGTCGACCATGTCGTCGACGATGATCGCGGTCTTGCCCTCGACCTCGCCGATGACGTTCATCACTTCCGAGACATTGGGGCCGCTGCGGCGCTTGTCGATCATGGCCAGGCCGGCCTCGACCCGCTTGGCGTAGGCCCGGGCCCGCTCGGTTCCGCCGGCGTCGGGCGAGACGATGACCAAGTCGTTCATCAAGTTTTCCTTGATGTACTCGAGCAAGATCGGCGTGGCGTAAAGGTGGTCGAAGGGAATGTTGAAGAACCCTTGAATCTGGCCGGCATGGAGGTCGACGGCCAGGACCCGATGGGCGCCGGCGGCGGTGATCAGATCGGCCACCAGCTTGGAGCTGATCGGAGTCCGCGGCTGAACCTTGCGGTCCTGGCGGGCGTACCCGTAATAGGGAATGACCGCGGTGATCCGCTCGGCCGAGGCCCGCTTGAGGGCGTCGATCATGATGAGCAGCTCCATGAGGTGCTCGTTGGCCGGCCGCGAGGTCGGCTGGATGATGTAGACGTCCTTGCCGCGGACGTTCTCGTCGATCTCGACCCAAACTTCGGCATCGGAGAACCGCTTCACCTGGGCCTTGCCCAAGTGGGTGCCCAAGTAAGCCCCGATCTCCTGAGCCAGGGGACGGTTGGCGTTGCCGGCAAAAATCATGATGTCGTCGGGCATCTGCATGGTTTCACCAAAAACTGTTGGGGCGGTAGGATTCGAACCTACGAATGCCGGAATCAAAATCCGGTGACTTACCGCTTGTCTACGCCCCAATTCGCAGTCTCGGCAAAGCCGAGCCTGCTAAAGCCCAGGGGGAGTTACCGCCTCCCCCTTCAACCCCCATCGGTTATGGTGGGGCTATATTTTTTTCCAGCCAAATCTCCCCTCTTTTGGGGGCTGAAGGGGGAGAAGTTTCGCCCCCTGGGCTTTAGCGCTTCCGGGCTTGCTCCGGGAGCGCGAATAAAGGCGTTGGGGGATACAACGGCGGGGTTTAAGCTGTCAATATTTCGATGATTTATAGCAAGGGGCTTTAGCCCCGCTCCTCAATCATCCGGAGCGGCGTAGTCCTCGGGCTTGATTTGGTCGGGGGTCTTGGACTCGACCTTGGGGCCCTCTTCGCGGGGAGGATGGGGATGAGCCAGGTCTTTTTCCTTCTCGTAGCAGTCCAGGACCACCTTTTCGATCTTGGACCGGAACTCGTTGTTCAGGGGATGGGCGATGTCCTTGAAAGTGCCGTCTTTGCGCTTTTTTGAGGGCATGGCCACGAAGAGGCCGGTGTTGCCATGAATCACTTTCAAGTCCCGGACGACGAAGCAGTCGTCGAATGTGACCGTGGCATAGGCTTTCAACTTCTCTTCGTTGACGGGAAAAACACGGACTTCGGTGATTTCCATGGCTGCCCTCGGAAAGCAGAAGGTTTCGTGCTCGATTCGAGAGGACTTCTAACTATACACCAAGGCCTAGGGCCGAAATATCAAAATTTGGAGAAAAAGCCCGGAAAACGAGGGGGTTTTGCAGGATTTGATAGCGGTCAGGCAGCCTCGAGATTTTCCGCCATGAAGATTTTCCAGTCCCTTTGAGCCTTTTTTTCCATCCTTTCAAAGGCTTTGGCGAGCTTCACCTTGTCGGCGAAAATCCCGAAAACCGTGGGGCCGCTGCCGGTCATCATGCTGGCCAGGGCGCCCAGTTTCAGCATCTCGTCCTTGATCTCGCCGACGATGGGAAATTCCTTGATGGTGACCTTTTCCAGGTCGTTGTGGAGGATCTTGGCGACGTCCTTCTTGGTCCGGTAGATGTTGGGGACCTCGGTGTTGCCATTGCACTTCATGTTCTCGAGCTGGAACTTGCTGTAAACCCAGTCGGTCCGCACCGAAATGCTGGGATTGACAATTAAAAACAACAGCTTAGGCATTGCCTTGACCTTCTTCAGCTGCTCGCCGATGCCCTCGGCCAGTGCCGGGCCTTCGAAGAGGAAGAACGGCACGTCGGCGCCGACTTTCAAGCCGATTTTCATCAGCTTTTCCTTGGGCAGCTTGAGCTTGAGCAGGTGATTGATGCCCTTGATGACGGTGGCGGCATTGCTCGATCCACCCCCCATGCCGGCCGCGACCGGGATCATTTTCTTGATATGGACCTCGACCCCGACGTTTCGGCTAGAATAGGCCAGAATCTCTTTAACGGCTTTAAAAGCGATATTGCTTTCGTCGGTGGGCACCCCCTCGTGGTCGCAGGTGACCGTGATGCCCTTTTCGACGATTTTCATCTCGATTTCGTCGGCCAGGCTGACCCTTTCCATGAGGGACCGGAGCTCATGGTAGCCGTCGGACCGTTTTCCGACGATGTCGAGCCGAAGATTGACTTTTCCGGGAGAAAGCAAGGAGATGCTTTGCATGGACCGGCCTTATATAGAAGTAAAATAACCCTGTCAATACGCTATTTTACCATTGCTTTGCTAGAATGCACCTGATACTGTGCGCCGCTTTTTCGAGCAGCTCTTGGAGTCCCGATGCCTAAGTCAAAGCCCACGGCCCTGACCCAGAAGAACCCCGGCAAACTGGCCCAGCTCATCCGTTTGCGGGAGGGCTACGTCCAAAGCAGCGACGGCACCGACATTTATTATAAGTCGGTCGGCTTCGGCTTTCCCATCATGCTTTGCAACGGGATGGGGGTCTCGACCTTTTTTTGGAAGTACTTGGAGAACGCCTTCAAGAACCATTTCCAGGTCATCACCTGGGACTACCGGGGCCATGGCCGCTCGGCCCCGCCCAAAGACCCCGAAAACGTCAGCGTCCAGGCCCTGGTCGAGGACTGCAAGGCCGTCATCGACGAGCTCAAGATCAAGAAGGCCCTCTTCATCGGCCACAGCCTCGGCACCCAAGTGGTCTTGGAGTTCTACCGCCGCCATGCCCGCCACGTCGCGGGCCTCGTCTCCTGTTTGGGAACCTTCGGCCGGCCGATGGATTATTTTTATAATTCGCCGCTTTCCAAGTATATCTTCGAAATCTTCACCGCTTTGGGAGTGCTCTTTCCGAAGCCCAGCAATTTCCTCAGCCAGCTCCTGATCCGCAACCCCTTCTGGTATCAATTGGGCGGCTTGCTCAAGATGATCAACACCGGGATGGCGAGCAAGGCCGACGCCCAGCTCTACGTCGACCACATCTTGAGCCTCGAGCCCTCCTTCTTCGTGAAGCTGAGCCGCAGCGTTCAAAACCACAGCGCCGAGGACATGCTGAAGAAGATCAAGGTCCCCACCCTGATCATCGGCGCCGACAACGACACCTTCACCCCGGTTTGGCTGGCCAAGAAGATGCACCGGGTGGTGCCGAAGTCCGAGATGATCATCATCAAGAACGGCAGCCACGCCGCCTTGGTCGAGCAGCCGGAGCTGATCAACTTGCGGATCGAGAAGTTTCTGCGGGAAAGAATCCTGCCTTATAACACGGTCGGCAAGGACCCACTGGCCAAGCTGGCCGAAGAGGCCTCCTGAAGCCGCCGCGGCCGGGCTAAGCGTTTTCCTTCCCGCCCGAATCCTCCTCCAGCAGATGCCGAAAGTCGGATAAGTGCAATTCCAAGGATTCCAAGGCGTCGCCGATCAGCAGGGCCAGAGTTTTGGCCGGAGCCAGCCGGCGATCCTCGGCCCATTGCCGGAGAATCTTGCAATTGGTCTCCAATAGCGAAAGCTCCCGATAGAGAACCTTGAAATGGACTCGGGTCGTTTCCTTCGGCACCTGAATCATGAGGCGATTCCTTTCTGGATGTTCTTCAACATGGCCCTTTCCTGGCGGATCCGCTCGGCGATGCTTCGGCAGACCGTGTCGCAAATGGCCGTGATGTTGGGGTCGGATATCTTGTAAAAGACCGAGGTTCCGTTCTTGCGGAAGGCGACGATGCGGCCCGCCGTCAACAGGGCCAGGTGCCGGGAGACGTTCGATTGGTTGGCGCCGGTCTCCTCGATGATTTCGGAGACGGTCTTTTCGCCGTCGTGCAGGCAACGCAAGATTTTCAGCCGGGTCGGCTCGGCCATGTTTTTCAAAAAAACCGCCACTTGATCCAAGGTCTCGTCGGTCAGGGTCCTCATCGGCGCTGCTTCCTCTTGTCGTTAAAAATGATTATATTACTATATGTGCATATTATGATTGATTGAGCAACGGCGAAACGCTAGGGCGGGGCTTCCCCGGAAAGGCCTATGGGACCAAAAGAAAACAAGAAGGACGCCGGCCGAGTCCAGCCGGCCTTCGCCCCCAAACTATTCTCCACCTTGAAAAACTACAGCCTGGCCCTCTTCTGGGGGGACTTGTCGGCCGGGGTCACCGTCGGCATCGTGGCTCTTCCCCTGGCCATCGCCTTCGCCATCGCCTCGGGCGTCACTCCCGACCGGGGCTTGACCACGGCAATCGTCGCCGGCTTCCTCATCTCCTTATTGGGCGGGTCGCGGGTCCAGATCGGCGGGCCGACCGGCGCCTTTGTCGTGATCGTCTACGGGATCGTGCAGCGTTACGGGGTCAATGGGCTGCTGATCTGCACGCTGCTGGCCGGAGCCATCCTCATCCTGATGGGAGCGCTGCGGCTGGGCACCGTCATCAAGTTCATCCCCTACCCGCTCACCGTCGGCTTCACCGCCGGGATCGCGGTGGTGATCTTCTCCTCGCAGATCAAGGATTTCTTCGGGATCCGAACCGAGGCCCTGCCCGCCGATTTCATCGAGAAATGGGCGGTCTACTTCAAGACTTTCCACACCGTGGATGGGAAGACGCTCGCCATCTCCCTGCTCTCGCTGGCGATCATCCTGCTTTGGCCCCGGCTCGACGGCAAATTCAGCCGGCGAGTCCCGGGCTCGATCGTGGCCATCCTCGCGGTGACGGCCTTGGTCCACCTTTTCCACATTCCGGTCGAGACGATCGGCTCGAGGTTCGGCTCGATCCCCGCCGGGTTGCCCCAGCCGACCTGGCCTCAATTCAGCCTGGAGGAGTTGAAGGGCCTGATCGGCCCCGCCTTCACCGTCGCCCTGCTCGGAGCCATCGAGTCGCTGCTTTCAGCCACCGTGGCCGACGGGATGATCGAAAGCCGGCATCGCTCCAACACCGAGCTGATCGCCCAAGGCATCGCCAACTTGGCCGCACCGATCTTCGGCGGGATTCCGGCGACCGGCGCCATCGCCCGAACCGCGACCAACGTCAAGAACGGCGGCCGGACTCCGGTCGCCGGGATGATCCACGCCGCGACCCTTTTCCTGATCGTCCTGCTCTTCGGCCGTTGGGCCAGCCTGATCCCGCTTTGCGTCCTCGCCGCCATCCTCATGGTGGTTTCCTACCACATGAGCGAGTGGCACGCCTTCAAGACCCTCCTGCGGGCGCCGCGAATGGACGTGTCGGTCATGGTGGCCACCTTTCTCTTGACGGTCTTGGTCGACCTCACGGTGGCGGTGGAGATCGGCATGCTGATGGCCGTCATCCTCTTCATGAAACGGATGACCGACGTGACCACCGTGAAGGAGATCACTCGGGAGCTCCGAGGCGAAAGCTTCGACAAGGAAGAAGAAGAGCGGGAATCGTTGGCCCGCCGCATTCCCAAGGACGTCGTGGTCTACGAAATGGAGGGGGCTTTCTTCTTCGGCGCGGCCGAGCTGCTCCGCGACACCCTCAACATCGGGCAAACCCCGCCTCGGGTCCTGATCCTGCGGCTGCGCCACGTGCTGGCGCTGGACGCCACCGGCCTCCGGGCCCTGCGCGACCTCCGCGCCCAATGCCTGCGCAACAAAACCCAGCTCCTCCTCTCCGGGACCCATGTCCAACCGCTCTTTGCCATGGAAAAGTCGGGCTTCGTCGAGGAGATGGGGCGGAGCAACATCCTGGAGAACATCGACGAGGCCCTGAAGCGGGCCGAGGAGATTCTCGCCGGCCAGTAACGTCATTCTGAGCGGCCACTGTCATCCTGAGCGAAGCGAAGGATCTGCGACCTGCCATGGCGCTTTGAAAAGACCAATCTCCTTCGGGTCATCCTAAGGGGATTCCGGAGAGGCGAAGGGACCCCTGAGTCCCAAAGTTTCTTGGCCAGTCGCAGATCCCTTGTGCCCGTAGTTTGGGTATTCGCTTCGCTCAGGATGACAAATGACGGGGATGCCGACGGGTCAGGCCTTCCGGAATTCGAGCTCGCCGGCGCCCTTTCCGACTTGGGTCTTGCCGACGTCGGCCACGATATTGTCGCCCTCGCCGAATTCGCCGGCGAGCAGCTTCATCGCCAGCGGATCCTGGAGGTATTTCTGGATCGCCCGTTTCAAGGGCCGGGCGCCGTAAACCGGGTCATAGCCGTGCTCGGCGATGAATTTGCGGGCCGGCTCGCTGAGCTCGAGCTTGATCTTGCGGTCGGCCAAGAGCTGATCGAGGCGCTTGAGCTGGATGTTGACGATCCGCTCGATCTGCTGCTCCTTCAGCGAGTGGAAAATGACGATCTCATCGATCCGGTTGAGGAACTCCGGCCGGAAATGGCCGCGCAGGGCTTCCATCACCCGCCGCTCCATCTCCTCCTCGCTCTGGCCCTTCAGCTCGGTGATGTATTGAGAGCCGATATTGCTGGTCATGATCAGGACGGTGTTCTTGAAATCGACGGTCCGGCCCTGGCCGTCGGTGGCCCGGCCGTCATCGAGGATCTGGAGCAAAACGTTGAAAACGTCGGGATGGGCCTTCTCGACCTCGTCGAAGAGCAGGACCGAATAGGGCCGGCGCCGCACCGCCTCGGTGAGCTGGCCGCCCTCCTCGTAGCCGACGTAGCCCGGCGGCGCGCCGATCAAGCGCGAGACCGAGTGTTTCTCCATATACTCGCTCATGTCGATGCGGATCATCGCGTGCTCGTCGTCGAACAGGAACTCGGCCAAGGCTCGGGCGGTTTCGGTCTTGCCGACGCCGGTCGGCCCCAGGAAGAAGAAGGAGCCGATCGGGCGATTGGGATCCTGAAGTCCGGCGCGGGCCCGGCGGACCGCGTTGGCGACCTTGGATAAGGCCTCGTCCTGGCCGACCACCCGCTCGCGCAGCCGGTCTTCCATCCGCAGCAGCTTGTCGATCTCGCCTTCCATCATCTTGGAGACCGGAATCCCGGTCCATTTGGCGACCACCTCGGCCACGTCCTCGGCGTCGACCTCTTCCTTCAGCATCTTCCGGTCTTTTTGCAGCTCGGCCAGCTTTTGGTTGAGGGCGGTCAATTCCTTTTCCAGGCCCGGCAATTGGCCGTACTTCAATTCGGCGGCCCGGTTGAGGTCGCCGGCGCGCTCGGCCTTCTCGGTCTCGATCCGGACCTGCTCGATCTTTTCCTTGGTCTGGCGGATCCTGCCGATGGCCTCTTTCTCGTTCTTCCAGTGGGCCTTGAGGGTCTGGCTCTTCTCGCGCAGCTCGGCCAAGTCCTCCTGGAGCTTCTCGAGGCGCTCCTTCGAGGCCGGATCCTTTTCCTTCTTGAGGGCCTGCTCCTCGATCTGAAGCTGCATGATCCGGCGCTCGATCTCGTCGATCTCGGTCGGCATGCTGTCGATCTCCATCCGCAGGCGGCTGGCGGCCTCGTCGATCAGGTCGATGGCCTTATCCGGCAGGAAGCGGTCGGTGATGTAGCGGTGAGAAAGGGTCGCGGCGGCGACCAAGGCGCTGTCCTGGATCCGAACGCCGTGGTGGACCTCATAGCGCTCTTTCAAGCCGCGGAGGATCGCGATCGTGTCCTCGACGCTGGGCTCGCCGGCGAAGACCGGCTGGAAGCGGCGCTCCAAGGCCGGGTCCTTCTCGATGTGCTTGCGGTATTCGTCCAAGGTCGTGGCGCCGACGCAGCGCAGCTCGCCGCGGGCCAGGGCCGGCTTCAGCATGTTGGAGGCGTCCATCGCGCCCTCGGCCGCGCCGGCACCGACCAAGGTATGGAGCTCGTCGATGAAGAGGATGACCTCGCCCTCCGATTCCACGACTTCCTTGAGCAGGGCCTTGAGGCGGTCTTCGAATTCGCCGCGGTACTTGGTCCCGGCCAACAAGCCGCCCAGATCGAGGGCCACCAAGGTCTTGTCGCGGAGGCTCTCCGGCACGTCGCCGTTGACGATGCGCTGGGCCAAGCCCTCGACGATGGCGGTCTTGCCGACGCCGGGCTCGCCGATCAGCACCGGATTGTTCTTGGTGCGCCGCGAAAGCACCTGCATGACCCGCCGGATCTCGTCGTCGCGGCCGATGACCGGGTCGAGCTTGCCGCGCCGGGCCAGGTCGGTCAGGTCGCGGGTGAAGCGCTTGAGCGCCTGGTATTTGGCTTCGGGGTTTTGATCGGTCACCCGGTGGGAGCCGCGGATCTCCAGCAGAGCCTTGAGCAGGGAGTCGCGGCTCAGCTTATGCGATTGGAGCAGCCGGCCGGCCGCACCGCCCGATCCGTCGAGCATGGCCAAAAGCAAATGCTCGGTGCTGACGTACTCGTCCTTCAGCTTGGTCGCCTCTTGATGGGCGTTTTCCAAAACTTTCTTGAGGTTGGTCGAAAGATACTCGCCGCTTCCCCCGCTGACCTTGGGCAGGCGCTCGATGTCGCGGAGCAGCTCCTCCTTGAAACCGGCGAGGTTGACGCCGTGGCGCTGCAAGATGGGGCCGACCAGGCCCTCGTCTTGTTCGATCAAGGCCAGCAAGAGATGCTCCGGCTCGACTTGTTGATTGCCATGCTCGGCGGCCTTGTGCTGAGCCTCGAGCACCGCTTCTTGAGCTTTAATCGTGAATTTATCCAGGCGCATGAAGAATCCTTTTTGCTCAAATGGGACCCCTGAACACCGGGTCAAGACACGGCCAATAATTTTAATAATTTTGAACAAATCCTGAAAAGAATATTTATCGTTCGCCCGCCGATCCGCTACAATCGGGCCCTCCCATGGATGTGGTCGCTGAGCAAAGCTCCTTCATGGAGCAGTTATTGGAAATAGAAGAATCCCTGTAGGGGCGCCCCTTGCGGGTGCTCAATGCGAGGAGTCGGCGACCGCCGCAGATTGGGCACCCGCAAGGGGTGCCCCTACAAGGGCCGGTGCATCAGTTTGGCGCGTCGGTGCCAGGAGTAGCCGATATAGGCGATGCCGGCCAAGAGGGCGGAGATGATCGCGCCCAGGACGATGACGCCCATGATGGCGCCCTTGGTGAGGGGGTTGTTGGGGTCCTTGTAGCAAACGCCGCAAGCCTCGGCCCAGGGGCCTTGGCTCAGGACCAAGCCAGCCGCGAAGAGCGAGACCAGCATCGGGGTGAGCTTGGGGTATTTCTTCAAGAACCAGCGGAAATAGACGGTGAGCAGGACCGCGCCGGCGGCGCCGAGCAGGGCCAATCCGATGCCCATCAGGTCGCCGGTCGCCTTGAAGTCGTAGATCCCCCAGACGATCATGAAGACCGACAGGAGACCGGAAACGGCGATGAAGAAGAGATGGAATCCACGCAAGGACATAACTTCAATCAATGATGGCCGGTGGCGACCGGCGCCGCAACTCCGATGATCCGGAGCATGTTAATATCGGTGAAAAAAGTGATAAAGATCAGCACCAGGAAGAATACCACCGTGAAAGCCAGGATGCTATAGAGCACCTTGTTCTCGGAGATCAGATGCATGAAGAAGGCCGCAACCAAGCCGGCCTTCAGCGTCGCGATGGCCATCGCGATGATGATGTGCATCGTTCCGCTGACCTGGAGATGGGAGGCCCACACGGTCACCAGGGTCAGCACGGCCAGGGCCAGGAAGACGAAAATGTAAATCTTGATATGCTTGAGCATTTCCTCGGTATGGGCGTGATCCATGGAAATCTCCTATAAAAGGTAAAGAGCCGGGAAAAGAAAGATCCAAACCAAGTCGACGAAGTGCCAATAGAGGCCCGCGGCCTCGACCCGGCCGGTGAACATCTTGGGATTGTCCTTGAAGCCTTTGCCGACGGTGAACAAGAAATAGGCGTTGACCAAGACTCCGCCGAGGATGTGGAGCCCGTGAAGGCCGGTCAAGGTGAAGTAAATGCCGTAGAAGTTGTCGCTCGAGGGATAGTGGCCGTGGTGGAACTTGGCGGTGTACTCGAAGTACTTGATGACCAAGAAGACGAGGGCCAGGATGATGGTCACCGCCATGTATCCGCGGAAGCGGCCGATCTTGTTCATCACCAAGGATGCCCAGGCCATGACCATCGTCACCGAGGAGGTGATCAGCACCATGGTGTTGACCGTGGCCAGCGGGACGTTGAGCAGCTCGGGACCGTGGGGCCAATGGGACGCGCCGGTGCGGAGCAGGATGTAGGCCGAGAAGAGCCCGCCGAAGAGCATCACCTCGGTGGCGAGGAAAAGCCAGATCGCCAGCTTGGAGTTGGTCATCCCCGTCACCGGATGGGGAGTCTCGATATAGTGGATCAGTCCTTCGGACATTTCATTCTCCTAATCTAAAAACTTAAGCTTTGCCCGGAACGTGCTGGGGCGAAAAATCCTCGCTCTCGCCGGGAACGCTGTACTCGTAGGGCCCGCGGTAAACCACCGGCTCCTGCAGGAAGTTGCCATGGGGCGGCGGAGTCGGGGTCGCCCACTCCAAGGTCGTCGACTGCCAGGGGTTGTCCCCGGCCTTCTTGCCCCACTTCAGGCTCAGGAAGAAATTCAGGATGAAGATCAGCTGGGCGGCGCCGAGGCACCAGGCCGAGATCGAGATGATCACGTTCAGGTTCTGGATCGCCAGGCCGTTGGCGTAGAAGGTCGGGTCGTAAAGCCGGCGGTTCAAGCCGGCGACGCCCTGAATCAACATCGGGAAGAAGACGCCGTTGATGGCCAGAAAGGAGAGCCAGAAGTGGGCCTTGCCCCAGAAGCGGCTCATCATCTTGCCGGTGGCCTTGGGATACCAATAGTAGATGCCGGCGAAGAGCGCGAAGAGCGTCCCGGGCGCCACCACGTAGTGGAAGTGCCCAATGACGTAATAGGTGTCGTGCAGGTAGATGTCGGAGGCGGTCAAGCCGAGCGGCAGGCCGGTCAAGCCGCCGATCGCGAACATCGGCAAAAAGGCCAGCGCGAAGTGCATCGGCAGGGTGAAGCGGATCGAGCCGCCCCACAGCGTCAGGATCAAGACCGTCAAGACGACGACCGAGGGCACCGAGATGATCATGGTCGTGATCTGGAAGAAATTGCTCATCGTCACGCCCATGCCGGTCATGAACATGTGGTGGGCCCAGACCAGGAAGGACATGAAGCCGAGGAAGAGCGCCGCGTAGATGATCGTCTTGTAGCCGTAGAGCGGCTTCCGGGTGTTGTTGACGATGACCTCGGTCACGATGCCGATCGCCGGCAGGATCAAGACGTAAACCTCGGGGTGGGCCAGGAACCAGAAGAGATGCTGCCAAAGCAAGGGATTGCCCTCGCCGGCCACCGCCAGCGGCTGGTTGCTGACCGAGAGGCCGGTCGGCAGGAAGAAGCTTGTTCCGGCGACCCGGTCCATCAGCTGGAGGACGCCCGCGGCCTCGAGCGGCGGGAAGGCCAGCAGCAAGAGGAACGAGGTGACGAACTGGGCCCAAACCAAAAAGGGCAGCCGGAAGAAAGTCAGGCCCTTGGCCCGGAGATGGATGATGGTGACCAAGATGTTGACCGAGCCGAGCAGCGAGGAGGTGATCAGGAAGATCATGCCGACCAACCACCAAGTCTGGCCCTCGGTCGCGATGACCGAGAGCGGCGGATAGCTGGTCCAGCCGGAGTTGGCCGCGCCGCCGGGCATGAAGAAGCTCGCCAGCATCACGACGCCGCCGACGAAGTAAACCCAGTAGCTGGCGGCGTTTAATTTAGGGAAGGCCATGTCGGGCGCGCCGACCTGGAGCGGGACCAAATAGTTGCCGAAGCCGCCGACCGCCAGCGGGACGACGCCCAAGAAGATCATGATGGTGCCGTGCATCGCGCCGAGCGAGTTGTAGAACTCGGGCAGCATGACGCCGCCGGGCATGCCTTCGCCGAGCAAGTTGCCGATCAAGGGCAGCGGCTCGCCGGGATAGGCCAGTTGCCAGCGCATCAGCATCATCAAGCAGAAACCGAAGAAGAGGAAGCAAAGCGCGGTGACGGTGTATTGGATGCCGATGACCTTGTGGTCGACCGAGAAGATGTACTTCTGGATGAAGTTCAGCTCGGGATGGGCGTGGTGATGGTCGGCCTCGTGGCCGGCGACGGCGGTGTGATCGATATGACGTTTTTGTTCCATGGTTAAACCTCGCCCTTTTTGGCGTCCTTGGCGGTTTCCTCAGCGGCGGCCTTGGGCTTGAAATCTCGCGATTGCTCGGCCAGCCACTTCTTGAAGTCCTCCGGCGAATCGACGGTGATGGTGCCCTTCATCAGGCTATGACCGACGCCGCAAAGCTGGGAGCAGACGATGTCGAAGGTTCCGGTCTTGGTGGCTTGGAACCAAATCGGCACTTCCATGCCGGGGACCGCGTCCTGCTTGAGCCGCAAAATCGGCACGCCGAAGCTGTGAATGACGTCCTTGGCGGTGATGTGGCTGATCACCGGATGGTTGACCGGGAGGTGGAACTGGTTGACCGCGACCACGTCATCCCAAGCCGCCGGGTCCTTGGCGTCGACGCCCATCGGATTGCTGTCGCTCATCAGCTTGGGATCGATCTTGCCGAGCTTGCCGTCCTCGCCGGCGTATTGAATGTTCCAGACGAACTGTTGGCCCTGAACCCGGGTCAAGAGCGCGTCCTTCTCGGCCGGAAAGCCGGTCTTGTACTTCGACCAGACCGGGAAGGAGAGGCCGACCAGCATGAAGACCTCGACCAGGACGACGGCGACTTCGGCGTACTTCGGCAGCTTGCTCTTGTTGGACTCGTAACTGGCTTTGTGGCCTTCGCGCTTGCGGTATCGGATGAGGCAATAGAGGAGAAAAATTCCCCAGGCCACGAAGAGGAAAATCATGAACCCGTGAAGCACGTAGATCAGGTTGTCGATCTGAGCCCCGTGGGTCGAATAGTCCGGGGGCAACCCGTAACCATAGTTGATTGGTTCCATCGAAAAGTCCTTTAATTTTGGATACTTAGGCCAGGCGTGGGAACCCCGCACAAGCGCGAAATCGAAGGCCTGGTAACACGCCCGCTTAAACCCGTCAAGCTATTGAATTCCTTGGGATGAGGCGAGTTTACGCAAGGAAAAAGGGCGGCGCAAGAGCGGTCGTTCCGCTTACTTCTTCCACTTGATCGAACAACCCATCGAGGGCTGTTGCTTGGCGGGCGGGGCCTCGCCCTTTAGCAAGAGATCGAGGGCCGCCGCCAGCTCGCGCTGCTGGACTTTGTCAGACTCCTGCCAATGGTCGTCGATCCGGCCATGATAGAAGAGCCGCCGGCCGCCATCGAAGACGTAGAGATCCGGCGTGCAGACAGCGTCATAGGCCTTGGCGACCTCCTGGCTCTCGTCGATGAGATAGGGGAAGCCGTAATTCTTCTTTTGCCAGCGCTCCTTCAGTTTGGCCGGCGCGTCTTCGGGATAATCGGTGGGATCGTTGGAGCAAATTCCGACGAAGGAGATGCCCTGGGGCTGATATTCGCGGGCCAGGGCGAGGATTCGATCTTCGACCGCGACGACGTAGGGACAATGGTTGCAGATGAACATCACTACCAAGCCCTTGGCGTCGTCGAAATCTTTCAGGGAATAGACTTTACCTTCGACCGAAGGCAGGGAAAAATCGGGCGCCGGGCTGCCCAGCGCGATCTCGGTGGATTTGAGCAAGACCATGGCGAAATATGAACATCAAGACCGCTACTACCGCAAGGCCAAAGAGCTGGGCCTGCCCTCGCGGGCCAGCTTCAAGATCGAGGAGATGATCGCCAAACACAAGCTGGTGAAGGCCGGCGATTGGGTCCTCGACCTCGGCGCCGCGCCCGGCGGTTGGAGCGTCATCCTGGCCAAGGCGGTCGGCGCCAAGGGCCGAATCCTGGCCATCGACCTCGAGCCGCTGGCCAAGCGGGCCGGCGGGATCATCGAATTCCTCCAAGCCGACATCTATGGTTCGGAGGCCGAGGCCTGGCTGGCCGAGAAGCTCGGCGAGCGCCGGGTCGACGCCATCTGCTCCGACATGTCGCCCAAGCTCACCGGCATCCCCTTCAAAGACGCCTACCTTTCCCACGAGCTGGTCCAAAAGGCCGCCGCCTTGGCCGGGCGCTGGCTCAAGCCCGGCGGCAACTTCGTCGCCAAGCAATTCCCCGGCGCCGAGTTCGCCGCCGACGTAAAAAAGCTGCGCCAGAGCTTCAAAGCACTCAAGGTCTTCGAGCCCGAATCTTCGCGGAAGACCTCCAAGGAGGTTTATATCTTGGGGTTGGGCTTTCGAGCCGAGTCATCCTGAGCAGCCTCGTCATCCTGAGCGAAGCGAAGGATCTGCGACTGCCCAAGAGACTATGAGCTTCAAGGCCCCTTCGTCTCTTCGAAATCCCGTAAACGGCCCGAAGAGGCTCGGAACTTTCAAAGACCCTTGGTGGGTCGCAGATCCTTCCCCCCAGTCTCACTCGAACCTCGCGGCGTTCGACTGGGGCCCCTGCTCAGGATGACCCCTTGCAGATGGCGAAATTTTAAGCAAATTTCCTTCGGGATTTTCACTTTGAGGCCTATAATCGGGTCCGCTCCAAGGAAGGCTTCTCTATATGGTATCTCGTCTACTCCTGGCTTTGGCTCTCTTGATCCCCTTCGCCGGCCCGCTGCGGGCCGAGGAAGTTCAGCTCCCCGAAAAAGAAATGCTGAGCCTCATCAACAAGGCCTCGGGCGGCATCGAGCTCTACAGCACGCCCGACATCCCGGTCGAAAACCGCAACCAGTTCGACTTGAACGACGACGGCGTCGCCGAGTGGTTCATCGTCCCCAAGACCGCCTGCGGCGAGACCAACAACTGCCAATTCTTCGTCATCAGCTACGAAAAGAAAAAGAAGAAATGGCGGGTCATCCTCAAGGCCGACGGCAAGCTGACCAGCCTCTCGCCCTGGGGCGTCATCATCGTCCCCCACAAGACCAAGGGCTACACCGATCTGCTGACCGTCTTCGACATGGGTCCCGAAAAGGGCGGCGGCCGCTCGCTCTCCCGCGGCGTCTACGTCTGGGACGGCAAGAATTACATCCGCTCGACCGCGGCCTTTCCACCGCCCGACGCCTCGCCCGACTTGCTTTCTTTCCTGAAGGAAGTGGACAAGCTGCGGCACGAGCGCGGCGTCGGCAAGCCGGTCGTTGATTAAAGGGCAAACCTCGGCTTTGCCGAGGTGCGCAGCAAATTCGAAGAATTTGCGAAGTATAATCAACTCAAAGGAGCTCCCTTGGAAAACGCCAATCCGCCACCACCCCCACCGAGCGGCGGCATTCAGTTCATCCAGGCCTTCCGCTTCCTCTTCGACCAGCCCAATGCCCTGATCAACATCTTGCTGGCGGCGGTCATGCAGATCATCCCGATCGTCGGCGGCATCGTCCTGATGGGCTGGTACTGCGAGATCATCCAACGCCTGATCAAGCGCCATCCCTCGCCGATCCCCAAGCTCGACTTCGGCGACTTCGTCTATTGGCTGGGCCGGGGCGTGGTGCCCTTCCTGGTGGTCTTTCTGCTGACCCTGCCCCTGACGCTGGTCATCATGGTCGTTGTCTTCGCCGGCATGTTCGGCGGCGGGATCTTGATGGCCAGCCTCCAGCGCAGCGGGGCCGAGCCCTCCCCGCTTTTCCTCTTCGGCGGCATCGGTTTGATGGCCTTGATAATCCTCGCGATCATCTTGCCGATGAACGTCCTCCTGATGTCGGCCTTGCTGCGGGCCGAGCTCACCGAGGATTTCGGCAAGGCCTTGCAGCTGGGCAAGATCTGGAATTTCGCATGCCGGACTTGGAAGGATTTCGTCGTCGTCTACATCGTCGTCACGCCGGTCTTCCTGGTGATGATGTTCGCCGGCATGCTCTTCCTCTTCGTCGGCATGTACTTGGTCATCGTCATGCTCAACTTCACCTATCTTCATTTGCGCTGGCAAATTTACGAGCGGTACTTGCGGAGCGGCGGCGAGCCGATTCCGCTCCAGACCAAGAGCGGACCGATTCCCTCGGAAACCCCGAAGGCGGCGCCGCCCCTGCCCACGCCCGCACCCCAAGGGTAGGGGCGCCCCTGGCGGGCGCCCGATCTACGGTGATTGTCCCTGCCTTGGGCACCCGCAAGGGGTGCCCCTACGAAAGCGCCGAAGCATGGCGGCCGGCCACGGCGCCGGTCGCGATCGAGACGCCGGCGGCGCAGTGCTCTTGGGCCGGATTGAAGCCGGTCAGGATGGCGCCGGCCGCGAAGAGGTTGTCGTAGGCGATTTGACCGTCGCCATCGAGCGGTTGGGCGAAGGAGTTGATCCGCAGGCCGGCGGTCAGGAAGGGCTGGGAGATCGCCGGATCGCGGCGGGTGACCTGGGGCATGGACTGATGCTTCAGCAGCTTTCCCTCCAGCCAAATCGGCAGGCCGAAGAGCGGCTCGCGCCACTGCCGGCGGCGCTTGATGCCGCCGCCCAAATACTTCCCGCCGGCCAGGACGAAGGCCGAGGCCCGGAGCCGATGGCGCTGCTCCTCGCTGTGCAGGTAGAGAGCTTTGAGCTTGCGGCCCTCGGCATCGAAGCCGACCGCCTCGGCCTCGATCTTCTCGAAAGACTCATGATCGAAGAAGCGCTCGATGGCGCGGTGGAGACGAAGGCCGGGCACGCTCATCGGCGTCGCCAAAGTCTCGGCCACCTTGAGCTTGGTGATTTTGCCCAGGGCTTCGACGATGTGCCGGGTGTTCTCCAGGCCCAGCAGCGGCGGCAGCAGGATTCGGTCGTAGACCTTGCCCTCGAGGTAGCCGACCAGCTCTTGGCCGAAAGCGACGAAATTTTCCTCCCGGTCCAGAGCCTCGGCGATCTCGACCGCGGTGAGCGAAGCTCGGCCGCTGACGCCGGGCACCGCCATCTCGAGGCTGCCGGCGAACTCGAGGTGGCTGAAAGGCTGCTTCTCCTGCTGCTCGAGCAGCGAGCGCCGGATGAATTCGCCGCGAAACTTCGGAAAACCTTCGAAACCGACGACCAGGGCCTTGGCCCGGCGCCAGCTCCGCAGATCGGCTTCGCGCATCGAGGATTGAACCCAGGCGCTGGGCTTGACCGTGCCGAGGTCGTTGACCATGGCCATCGCTCCGGAGTCGGAGCTCGACATCTCCAAGGGAAGGGTTCGGGCGGCCCGCTCCAGCGCCTGGTGGATGAAGTCGCTGGATTCGTCCAGCCCCAAGCCGCGGCCGATCACCGAATAAGGATGCTCTTCCCGGCTGCGGAGAATTTCGCGCAGCGCCACCTTGGCCTCCGGCCACTCGGCCCAATCCTCGGTCGAACTCCGGGAGGTCGCGGCCAAGTCCCAGGCCCCGGAATTGAGCGCGCTGGCGCCGGGGGCCCGGGCCACGATGGTCACTTGAAGGCCGGACTCGCGCAGCTCGAGGGCCGCGGCATAGGCGGCGAGCCCACCGCCGAGGATGGCGATGTCGGTGCTAAGTTCTATAATCTTCTCCCATCAATATATCCCTCTCCCCTCGCGGGAGAGGGTGCCCGAAGGGCGGGAGAGGGGTGTGGCAAAGCAAGCACTCTCTTAACAATTGCTGGCATCAAGACAACGCGTGCCCTGCCACGCCCCCTCTCCCGGCCTCGGTCTTCGACCGAGGCCATCCTCCCCCGCAAGGGGGGAGGTAAGATTGTCGGGCCTACGACCCATTTAAACACCCCACGTTGTAGTAGGTCGCGGCGCAGAGCTCTTCCTGCTGCAGCGAAACGCCGTCGAGGACCGGCGCCCTTCCCTTCCAGCTCTTGGCCATGAAGGCCTTGAGCTGCTCGAAGGTTTCTTTGGCGCTCCAGCCCAATTCCTCGCCCAGGATCTGGGCCCCCATCATGAAGCAGCGGGTGCCTTCGCAGGGACCTATCGAGAAGCGGGTTCGCCGCCGCAGGTCGCCCAAGGTCCGGGCCCATTCGTGGCGGACCGCGTAACGCAGCTCGCATTCCAACACCGGCTCGCATTGGCAGATCAAGTTGCCCATCGTCGGCCGCTCCCGAGCCTGCTCCAAGATCCGGACGGCTCGGGCGCCATGGCGGTAGACCAGGCGGTTCACCGCGAAAAGTGGAACCCGAAACTCCTTGGCCAAAGCCTCGGGATCGACGGTGCGCTCGCCGCCGGGCAAGGGCACCTGGTGGGTCCGGCAAGGCGCGATCCGGCCGAGCTTGTGGCAGATCAAGTCGACGGCTTCCTGCGCCATCAGGCGATAGCTGGCGAGCTTGCCGCCGGCGATCGAAAGGAAGCCGGGCAAGCGGTCGCGGGCTTCGTGGTCGAAGATCGCGTGCTCCCGGCTCAAGTCGTCCTCGTACTCGCCGCGGTGGTAGAGGGTCGGCCGGAC
>DATEDP010000017.1 GCA_035281585.1 bacterium | reverse complement strand
TTTGAAAAAGGGGGGTTGGGGGGATTCAAAGCGCCGGCTCGATCGCCATCTTGGTCCCTACACCCAATCCGTCAAATCCCCCCAACAGGTTTTGAAAATCTAACACTATCAAAAAGTTTGCCTGGCGACATTAAGTCGCCTTTTGCCTTTTCGATCCCCCCTTTTTCAAAGGGGGTAAGCAAAATTTTACTGAGCGCTCGCCACTTGTAAATCAACTTCCGGCGGCAGGCCGGCGGCGCCGCCCTTGTAGCAGCCGCGATGCGGCGCGGCATCGCGGGAATCGCGGCCCACCGCCACCGGCAAATAGGTCGCATCGGCCAAGAGGCCGGTGGTCGCGTCGAAGCCCCGCCAGCCGACCGCCGGCAAATAGGCCTCGGTCCAAGCATGGGTCGCCGCCGATCGCTCCCGCGCCTCCGCCAAATACTGATAGCCCATCACGTAGCGGGCCGGAATTCCCCAGCCCCGCAGCAGCGCGATCAAGAGATGGGAGAAGTCCTGGCAAACGCCGGCGCCGGCGCCCAAAACTTCGGCCAGCGGATGATGAACCTCGGTGCTCTCCGGCAAATATTTCAGCGAGGCTTGGATCCAGGCCATCGCCGCCTGGATCTGGGGCAGGAAGTTCTTGGCCGGATCGAAGGCCGGGCAGGCAGCGGCCAAAGCCTCGGCCGCGAGGTCCGGCGTCCGCTCGCTCCGCGACAGGACGAAGTCCAAGAGCCGGGGGCTTTGCTTGAGCAAACCCTTGAGCTGGCCCTGCTCCTCGGCCGGCGAGGGCGGAACGAAATCGAAGGGATTCTCCAGGTAGCTCTCGAGCTCGGCGCTGAAGTGGATCTCCAGCCGCTGATGCGGCGGGATGATCGCGAAGGATTGGACCCGGTTGCCGTAGGCGTCGGCGTACTCGAAAACTTGGACCTTGGGATCGATCTCCAGCCGATGACTGAGCAGCCGCTGATATTTGTCCTCGCGCGGCTTGAGCCGCAGCTCGCAGTGCTGCTCGACGACCGGCGCCTCGAAGTGGAGGACGCTGCGATGCTCGATCTTCAGCCGCATTCCAGCTCCGAGACGTAGGTGGTGAAGAAATCCTTGCTCAAG
Organism: bacterium; assembly: GCA_035281585.1. Taxonomy (NCBI): domain Bacteria; species bacterium. The sequence goes on along the minus strand of DATEDP010000017.1, from coordinate 29,850 downwards.
GCGAAGTGCAGCTCCGAGGCCGACTTCAGAAAATCCTGGAGAAACTCATGGAGCCCCTTCTCGAAGAAGATCTCCTGGATGCTGATGTGGTTCCACTCTTCGAGCAGGTTGCCGACCAGGGCGAAGGAGGCCTGCTGGAGGGTCGAGGCCCCGAGGCTTTGGAGCGAGGAATAAATCCTTTCGACGCTGTAGCGCAGCGAGCGCGGAAAATCGCGCTCGAAGATGACGAACTCGGCGACGTCGATCGGCCGGAAGCCGGCATGGACCTTGCGCCGGTAGGCCTCGAAGCCGGAGAGCGATTTGAGCAGGGCCGCCCATTGGTAATAATCGAGCGGCGAGCCGACCATCGAGAGGTCGGGCAGCAGCAAGTGGTAGCGGACGTCGAGGATCCGGGCGGTCATGTCGGCCCGCTCCAGGAAGGTGCCGAGCTGGACGTAGTCGAAGCCCTCGCCTCGCATCATCGTGCTGACGGTGAGGCCGTGGAAGAGCGCGACGCCGTTGCGCACCGACTTGTGGAACTCGGGCCATTCCTCCAGCGGCAGGGGCCCCCGCAGGCGGACGTTGAGCCGCAGCCACATCTCGTTCATGCACTCCCACATCTCCTTGGAAAGCCGGTCCCGGACTAGCCGGGCGTTCTCCCGGGCCTGGCGCAGGCAATTCAAAATCGAGTGGGCATAGGAGGCCTCGCGGGTCAGGAGGTTGATCACCCGCTCGCCCCGGATCTCCTCGCCCGGATAGAGCTCGGCGTAGGTCGATTCGAGGCCGGCGATGCTGAGCAGCGGCCGCCATTGGCCGGCCTCCGAGATCGAGTCCTCGGCCTCGACCAAGTGGACCAAGTTGATGCCGACCAAGCGCGAGGCGTTGTTGGCCCGCTCGAGGTAGCGCGACATCCAGTACAAGCTATCGGCGATGCGACTCAGCATACGTTGCCTTTTCCCCCCTTTGAAAAAGGGGGCAGGGGGGATTTGAAAGCCGTTGCAAAACAATCGAGCTTGATTCCAGGCTTTTTTCTCCAAACGACCGCTTTAAATCCCCCTTAGTCCCCCTTTTTCAAAGGGGGAAAATCATCGATCTCACTCCGCTAAAACCCATGTATCCTTGCTCCCGCCGCCCTGCGAGGAGTTGACCACCAGCGAACCCTTGCGCAGCGCGACCCGGGTCAAGCCGCCGGGGACGACCTCGATCTCCTTGCCGTAGATGACGTAAGGCCTAAGGTCGATGTGGCGCGAGCTGAGCTCGCCGTCCAAATAGCAGATGTGGCGCGACAGCGGGACCACCGGTTGGGCGATGTAATTCCGCGGGTTGGCCAAGATCCTTTTTCTGAATTCTTCGCGCTCGGCCGAACTGGCCGCCGGACCGATCAGCATGCCGTAGCCGCCGGACTCGCTGACCGCCTTGACGACCATGTTTTCGATGTCGTCCAGGACCCGCTGCCGATCCTCGGCCCGGATCATCAGATAGGTCGGGACGTTTTTGAGCAAGGGCGGCTCGCCCAGGTAATAGCGGATCAGCAGCGGCACGAAGGGATAGATGGCCTTGTCGTCGGCGATGCCGGTGCCGGGGGCGTTGACGATGGCGACATTGCCGGCCCGCCAAGCATTGAGGATGCCGGCGACGCCCAAGATCGAATTGGGATTGAAATGGAGCGGATCGAGGTAGTCGTCGTCGACCCGCCGGTAAACGACGTCGACCCGGCGCAGGCCCCGGGTGGTCTTGAGATAGACGATGTTGTTCTTCACCACCATGTCCCGGCCCTCGGCCAATTCGACGCCCATCTCCTTGGCCAGGAAGGTGTGCTCATAGTAGGCCGAATTGAAGATGCCCGGCGTCAGGACCACCACCTCGGCCTCGCCGGGGCCGCGGGGCGCGACGTGGCGCAGGGCCTCGAGCAGCAAGGTCGGATAGTGCTCGACCCGCCGGACCCGGTGCTTGGCGAAAAATTCGGAGAGGATGTGGCGCTCGAGGATTCGGTTCTCGATCATGTAGGAGACGCCGGAGGGTGTCCGCAAATTGTCCTCGAGCACCAGGTAGCCGCCGTCATGATCCCGAACCAAGTCGATGCCGCTGACATGGGTGTAGATGTCGTGGGGCGGATCGATGCCCAAAACCTCGCGGCGGAAGTCCTTGCCTTGATAGATCAGCTCCGGCGGAATGACCCCGTCCTTCAGCACCCGCTGCTCGTGATAGAGGTCCTTGAGGAAGAGATTGAGGGCCTTGACCCGCTGCTTCAAGCCCTTTTCCAGGCCCGACCACTCGGCGGCCGGGATGATCCGGGGAATCACGTCGAAGGGCAGGACCCGCTCGATGCCTTCGGCCTGCTCGCTGTAGACCGTGAAGGTCACACCCTCGGTGCTGAGGGCCAAATGGGCTTCGCGGCTCTTCTGGGCAAGGCCGCCCTGCCCGACCCGGCGGATATGCTCCCAGAGCAGCCGGTAATGGGAGCGGGGCTCAAAGTTATCCGCGTAAAATTCGTGGTAGGAATTCTCAGCGACGGAGCCGGATGGAGAGGCGTTGGCTAACATAATGATGTTCCCAACTCGATTGCACGGCCTTCGAGGCTAGCACCATTGTTTCAGCTCCGTCAAACGGCCAGAAGCCTTTGTGACGAAAGGGTAAATTCTGGATTCAGCCCCGAAAAATTCTCGCAATTCCTCCCCCGCCATGACGATAAGCCCGAGGACTCCAAAAAGTGCCCAAATTTCGAAGGTATACCTATGGCAAAGCCCTTCCGTTTACTCGGTTTTTTCCTCTTAGCCCTGATTCTCCTCGGCTGCGAACTGCTCGGTTCCGGCTCTCAGACCGTGGATCCCGATGACACCGAGACCGACACCGGCTCCTCGCTGACGATGCCCAAGTTCAATTACATCGCCTTGGGCGACAGCCTGACCATGGGCGTCCAAGACGGCACCGCCAATCATTTCACCCAGCCTTACAGCTATGCGGTTTTCGTCGCCAAGCAGGTCTCCAAGACCTACGGCACCGGCCTGACCATGCCGCTGCTCGACGTCGATGGCGCCCGCAAAAATCCCGATTATGTCCCGACCATCCTCGGGGTCTCGGGCGAGGATTCGGCCAGCTTGAGCGGCACCAAGGCCTCGGCCACCGAAGCTCCGGCCGCCGGCGATCCCTTGCACGAGCGAGTCCTCTTTCCGCTCGCCGATGCCGACCATCACAACGCTGAAACCAGCCAGCTCGACGCCGCGATTTGGCTCGCCCAGAGCTGGAAGGACAGCGACGCCAGCATCCCGAAGATCATCACCCTTTGGATCGGCAACAACGACGTGCTCGGCGCGGTCCTGAAGAAGGGCGACGAGAATTACACCGCGGCGGCGATCAACGAGGCAATGACTTCGCCCGAGGATTTCAAAGCCAACCTCGAGCCGGCCTTCGCGGCCTTGGCCGAAACCGGCGCCAAGGTCTTCGTCGGCAATATTCCCGATATTCCCCAAGTCGCCTACCTGGTCGCGCCTTCGACCGTGAAGGCCTGGACCGGCAAGACCATTCCGACGGCCAAGGTCCCGGCCGGCGCCAAGATCAGCCTGCCGGCGGCGCTTTACCTCTATGACGACTTTCTGAAGGACAAGGACTGGGAAGACAGCATGGATCAACGCCTCAACGACGCTTCGGTCATGACGACCGAGGAAGCCCAGCTGATCCGCGACCGGGTTCAGGCCCTCAACGCGGCGCTGGCCGAGCTGGCCGAAGCCAAGGAATTCACCCTGGTCGATTTCCACGGCCAGCTCACTTCGCCGATGAATATCGGGGCTCAAACTTACACCAACGAATGGGGCAAGGGCGGCTTCTTCAGCCTCGACGGAATCCACTTCAGCCACAGCGGCCACGCCATCGCGGCCAACCTCTGGATCCAGGCGATCAACGCCAAGCTCGGCTCCTCGATCGAGGAGATCCCGGTGAATGAGGTTCGGCTCGGCGATCCTTATGCCGACCGCGACGGCGACGGCTTCCCGGCCGGCCAGTCCTACGAGCCCAAAGAACAGCTCGTGCAGCTGCTCTTCCAGTTCCGCGACGCCGACGATTCCGATCCCAACGTCGGGATCAAGGGCGCCGAATGATCGCTCATGGCATCAACACCGCGTCGATGCCGTAGACCACGCCGTTGCTGGCCGTGGTTTCGCCCGGCAGGACCTTGGCCCTGCCGACCTGGACCGTTTCTCCTTTATTCGAGATCTTGAGCTCCTTGCCGTTGACCGTCTTGGCCGCGAGCATCTGCCGCAATTGTTCGGGGGTCACTTTGGCCGGGACGATGTGATAGGCCAGCACCGCCCGCAAACGATCCGGATCGCTCCGTAATTTTCCGTCGACCTTGGCGAAGGCGTCGGAGCTGGGTACGAAGACGGTGAAAAGGCCGCCTTTGAGCATCGAGGCCAAGCCGGCGCTCTCGAGGGCGGTGCTGAAGGCGGGGTCCTTGGCGGCGACGACCTCGGCCACGGTGGCGGCTGTGGCGTTGGCCCAGGGTCCAAGGCAGAGGACAGCGGCGATCATCATTCTCTTCATGGGAGCCTCCTTTTGTTGGCGGAGATCCTAAATCGTTTTTCCCCCCTTTGAAAAAGGGGGGATTAAAGGGGGGATTTGAAGCGGTCGCATAATACCCAAACACGTTCAGGCACCTGCCACGTCTTTAAATCCCCCCAGCCCCCCTTTTTCAAAGGGGGGAAATCAGAGCGAGAGCACGCTGAAGCTGGAGCCGAAATCGTCGCTGCGCAGGATGGTTTCATCCTCGCCGACCACCACCACGACGTCGCCGACCACCGCCATGTCGGCGTAATCGACCAGCGGTGCCGGTAGGTTCGGCGTGAGGTTCTCCCAAGTGTCGCCGCCGTCGAAGGTGCGGGCGAGATATTGGTTGCCGAGCAAGATCCCGGTCAAGCCGTCGGGCTGGAAGAAAATCCGATGAAGGTCGTTGGGCACCGAGCCGGGCCCGTGGGGACCCCAGGTGTCGCCGCCGTCACCGCTGAACAGGACCGCGCCGGCCGCTCCGACCGCCCAAATCCGTTGGGCGTCGATCAGCCAGATGTCGAAGATCATCGATTGGGTCCCGGTGGAACGAAGGCTCCAGGCCTGCCCGCCGTCGACGCTCTTGTATATCGAGCCCAGCCCTCCGCCGACCCAGCCGGTTTGGAGGTCGGCGAAGGCCACCGCCTGCAGGTCGACCTGGGCCGGCAGAAAAGATCCGATCCAATCGAGCCCGCCGTTGAAGGTCCGCAGGATCACGCTCCGGTTGCCGACCGCGATGCCGAATTGGCTGTCGACGAATTGGAAGTCGTTGAGGTCATCGGAATTGGCGGTGTCCTGCTCGACCCAAACCGAGCCGCCACTGCTGCCGTTGAGGAAAGTTCCGCCGTCGCCGGCCGCACCGAGCAGGTCGGGGCCGAGGAATTTGATGGCGTTGATCTGGCGGGTGGTCCCGCTGTCCTGGCCGAAGAAGGTGGCGCCGCCGTTGGAGCTGGTGAAGATCGCGCCCTCGCCGCCGCCGACCACGATGGTCTGGGTGTCGAGCATGGCGACGGCATTGAAGTCGCCGAAAGGTTCGCCGCCGTTGCCGCAGGCGGCCAAAGTGAGCGGAATGAGCAAAGGTAGCAAGCGCCGAAACATGGTTCCTCCTGGAAAATTTCGGCGATGAAACCCGGCGGGGCCGGGCTTGTCAATCATTCCCTTCCCAATCCTCGCTGGCGGCCCTCAAGCCCACCCGCTGGCCAGCCTGCCAGAGGAACTGGCGCCGATCGAGGTCGTGCCAGGCGCCGTTGACGACCATGAAAGGCCGGCTGCTGCGCACAAAAAGTCCTTCCTCCAGGAATCGACGGAGGGCTTTCTTGCCCTCATTGGCCTCCAAGCGACCCACCGAGGTATTGAAGTCGAACTGCCGGGCGAGCTGATTGTAAGCGCCGACGGCCAGCAAGCGAAGGTTGAAAGGCGTTTCTTCGTCGGAGAAAATCCGGCGCAACCGGATGCATTCGCGGTAAACCGGCGGGGCGCCTTCGCCGAAAAACTTGGGCGAGCCGATGAAGGCCGAGTAAGCCGCCTGGTACCATTGGCGCCCGGCAGCGCCGGCCCGGGGGGCCAGCGCCAGATCCCACATCAGCTTGGCGGCCTGGCCGACGTCCTCGGGCCGCTGAATCCCGTAAACCAAGCGCTCGAGCAGGCCTTGCAAAGCCAGCTCCCGCTCCCAAGCCGCGAAGTGGGGCCGTTTCAGGATGCTAAAAATTTTCTTTCTCTCGGCCTTGACCCAGCCGGGTTGAAAGGAATCGGCCTCCACCCGATACCAGCGAGCTCCCGAGCCGGTCTGGACCAGCTCCATCTCCTCCCGGCGAAGCTGGGGCGGCTCCGAAATGAAATGCACGTTCTCCAAATGGAGAAGGCCCTGTTGGTTGGCCGGCGGCAGGAACTCCCATTCCGGTGGGACTCGGCTGGCGGCAAGAAGATCCTCGATTCGGCGCCGACGCTGGGATTCACTGACCCAGCGGCCCAGGCCATAGGCTCCGAGCAAGCCCAGGCTCACTATTCCCAGACCGGCAGCCCACTCCATCGTGGAAAGTGAGACCGAACCGTCGCTGGCTTCGGCGATGCGCGGGCTCAAGAGGGCCAGCATGCCGACGCCCAAATCTCCGAAGCCCCCGCGGCGGCCACGGCCCAGCGTCTTGGGCAAGCCGGGTTGGGTGATCTCCTCGCTGCTCAAGTCAGGCTCGGTGTTGACCGTCCAATTCAAGGGACCGGTCTCATCGGCCGGATTGGTTTGCCGCCGACGCACTTGATCGATCATCATGCGGGAACGGACCGGAAGCCGGGAGACGAGGGCCGGATTGGCATTGGCCGCCCGGATCAGGAGACGATCTCCCACCGGATGGCTGGGATTACGGCCGTTGAATTCCTCCCGAATGTAATGCTGGGCGAGCAATTGCAGAATCCAATGAGAGCTTTTTGAATCGTTTTGGCGGTAGAAAGGTCGGCTGACGGAATACTCTTCGACGACCTTATCGAAGAAATCCTTTTCTTTCGGGTCCATCTTGAAGGGTGGCGCCGGAATTTTTTTGGCGCCTCGGCCCCGCAGCAACAGGATAAGCGATCCGACCAGTCCCAGACCGGCCGCGGCGATCAGTCCAGCCGAGGTCCCATCCCAAACCGAAGCGAGATCGGCGGCCGGCAAACCGGCGGCCCCGGCCTTGGCGGCCGCCCAGGCCTCGGAGGTCGAGCCGAGCAAGGTGCCGAGGCCGACGATACCGCCGAGCAAGGCGCCGGGGATTTTGCTGGGCCGGTCCGCCCCGAGTTGGCGGGACCTTTCGACCTGCAGGCGGAGCCATTCGTCGACGAAAATTTCCTTGCTATGGAGAGCGCTGGGCTCGCGGCCGTCGATCCAATGCTGGATTTCATGGGCCGCCGGCGGCCGGTGATGGGTTTTTTCGAAATCGGCCGCGAAGCGGTCGAGCAAAATCTGCGGCAGGTTCGGCCAGAATATCAAAGCCTCCTGGGCGCCGAGCTCGAGCAAAGCCTCGGCGATCCGGCTGGCCGCTCCGCCCTCCAGGTACCACTCCCGACCGGCGCCCTTCATGGCCTGCCCCTTCAGGCCTTTTTCGAGATAGGCCAAGGTCTGGGGCCTCGAAGCCGCCGGGGCCGCCGCGGGCCGGCTTAAAATTTCCCGGAGCGGGATTTCGCTCGGCGCACCGAGCCGCTGGCCGTAGAAAATGTAATGGCCGCCGGCCCGCTCCAGCCGAAGGGCCAATCCGCGCTCGAGACCGGCGCGGATCTTGGGAAGGGTCTCGAGCTCGCGCCAAGTCGAGACATCGGCGTGCTTGAGGCCGGCGACCGAGAAGGCGCCGGTGAACTCGCCGCCCGGCTCCAGATGATCCACCGCCTTTTGGAGCAGCGGCAGGAGCTGTCCTTCGGCGGCCGGCGCGCCGAGCAGCGCCAGAATCAGGTCGTAGCGCTGGCCCCCAAAATCGGCCTGGAGAAAATCGCCGCTTTCCAAACGATCCTTGACCGTCTCGACCCGCACCCGGTCGCCGAAACGCCGGCGCAACTCGCCGGCCGTGGCGCCGTCACCGGGATTCAGGTCGAGAATCCGAAGCGGCTGGGCCGAGCTCGCCAAGCGGGCCTCGATGTTGCGGACCGGGTCGCCCATGAAGCTGAGCCGGAAAATTTCGCGGGATCTCTTGAACTCCCGATTGGAAACCGATTCGGAAGATTCGGCCGGCCGGGGAATCTCCGGGGCGGCGGGCGGCTTGCCCCCGCCCGACTCGGCGGCCATCAGCAGCGGCTCGGGCAGCCAAGGCGCTCGAACCTCAGCCAACGCGAAGGGCCGCGGCCGGACCGACTCGGCCCGCAGCGCCAGCTCGGAGAATCGGCGATTCCACCTTTCACCCAAGGCTTCGCGGCCGAGCCGGGCACCGATGCCCAAGCTCAGGCTGGCGGCGATCGCGTCGACAGCCCGCGAAGTCGAATCGCTGGCCGGCCGCCACCCCATCCGCTCCTCGAGCCCGTGAGCGGTGTAAAGACCGGCCGGGGCGAAGACCGCCGCGCTCAGCGCCGGGTTCGGCGAAATCTTGGCGCCCAAGCCGACGAAGCCTTTAAGACAGCCGAGGCTGAGAGCGGCGGCGGCCAAATCCTGGCTGAAGGGAGCCTCCGAGGGCCGGCCGCCCAGGGCATGCAAGGCCCGCCCGCTCAGGGTGAAGGCCGGGACTTCGGCGGCGAAAGCCATGCTGCCGGCGCCGATTCGGGCGCCGAGATGGCCGGAGAACCAAGAGCCGCTGCTGCCGGCCAAGCGGCCCAAGGCCGCGGCCCGGACCACGCCGGCGACCGAGGTCGCGACCATCATCGGCACGATCATGCGGTAGTCGGTGGCCTCCGGCAAAAAGCGCCCGATCATCGCCTCCCAACGAGCCCCGCCGGTCCCCCGCCCCTGCAGGGCGTCGAAGCGCTCCTGGGCGACTTTGCGCTGATCCGGCGGCGTGGTGGGCGCTTCGGCCAATAGGCCGTAGATTTGAATGGAAAGCTCGGGGTGGCGGCGCTCCAGGCGGGCGGCGAAGGAGCGCAGCGCGTCGGCCTGGATTTCGACGTCTTTTTCGCGGGAAAGCGACTCGGCTTCCCGCTGCAGAGCGCGCGGAAAGGCCGCTGTTTGTAGCTGGATGGCCCCCATCCTTGCCTCTTCTTAATGAAACCTATGACCCCCTTATCGCCCCACCGACCGGGGAGTTGTGCGCGGAATTATTGCTGGTCATTTAACGATAGACGAGGAAAAAAGGCTACTTATGAAGGCCGCGGCCCTTACCGGAAAGCGATTTTGGACCACCCTTTCGATCCTGGCCCTGCTCTTGGCCCTGGCCGTTTTCCTTTCGGTGGCCTGGGGCGGCGGCCGGCTCGATTGGCGGGTCGCCTTGGGCCAGCCCGGCAGCCCCGATCACGACATCCTCTTCTATTCGCGGCTGCCCCGGGTCCTGCTGGCCGTCATCGTCGGCTTCGCCCTGTCCAGCGGCGGGGTCGCCTTCCAAAGTCTGCTCCGCAATCCGATGGCCGATCCTTATATCCTGGGAGTCTCGGGCGGGGCGGCGCTGGGCAGCGTCGTCTCGGTTTCGATGGGCCTGCCCTTCGCCTGGGTGAGCCTCATCGCCTTCGCCGCCTCGCTGCTCTCGCTGCTCTTGATTTATTGGATCGCCCAGACCCGGGGGCGGTTGCCGGTCTACAGCCTGCTGCTCACCGGTGTCATCTTCAACGCCTTCAGCTTCGCCCTCATCATGTTCATCAACTCCTTGGTCAGCTTCGAGCAGGCTCATCGGATCTGGTACCTGATGGTCGGCTCGCTCGAAGCCGAAAGCTACGGCAAGCTCGGCTGGGTCGCGCTCTTCGTCGGCCTCGGCTTCAGCCTGCTTTTCTTCCACGCCGGCAAGATGAATTTGATGTCGATGGGCGACGCCACCGCCCAATATCTCGGGCTCGACGTCGAGAAATTCCGCCGCCATCTTTTCTTCGCGGCCTCCTTGATGATCGGCGCGACGGTCAGCCTCTCGGGCCTGATCGGCTTCGTCGGCCTCTTCATCCCCCACATGGTGCGCCTGAAGCTGGGCTCGGACCACCGGCTCCTGCTGCCGGCGGCGGCGCTCTTCGGCGCCAGCTTTTTGGTTTTGGCCGACTGGGCCGCCCGGAGCCTGCTGGCCGGCGCGGCCTATCAAACCCAAGTGCCGGTCGGCGTGATCACCGCCTTGGTCGGCGGACCCTTCTTTGTCTACCTCTTGAAGAAACCTTCGAGCCGAGGTGTCTGGTGAGCCCGATCCTCTCGCTGGAAAACGTGCGCTTCGGCTATGGCCCCCAACCCTTGTTTCGGGACTTGAGCTTCGAGATCGAGGCCGGCGAGTTCGTCGGCCTGCTCGGGCCCAATGGCTGCGGCAAGACCTCGCTGCTCCAGCTCATCGCCGGCGTTTCGCGGCCGGAAAGCGGCCGAGTGTCGCTCCAAGGCCGGCCCTTGAGCGAGATTCCGCGGAACGAGCTCGCCCGCTCGGTGTCGGTCCTGCCCCAGGAAACCTTCGTCGAATTTCCTTTCACCGCCCTCGAGGTCGTCTTGATGGGGCGGGCTCCCTATCTCAAACGCTTCCAATGGGAGGGGCCCCGCGACCTCGCGATCGCCCAGGAGGCGATGCGGCTGACCGACTGCCTGGAGTTCGCCGGCCGCGACGTCCGCTCGCTCTCCGGCGGCGAGCGCGAGCGGGTGCTCTTGGCCCGGGCCCTGGCCCAGGAGCCGAAGCTGCTCCTGCTCGACGAGCCGACCACCCATCTCGACTTGAAGCACCAGAGCGAGATCTTCCGGCTGCTGCGCCGGCTCCACGCCCAGCAAGGCCTGACCCTGATCGTGGTGCTGCACGACTTGAATTTCGCCGCCACCGCCTGCCAGCGGCTGCTGCTCCTGGCCGAGGGCCGGCTCAAGGCCGACGGCCCGCCGGCCGAGGTCCTCAAGGCCGCCACGATCCGCGAAGTTTTCGGCGCCGAAGTTTGGGCCGGAACCGAGGAGAAGAGCGGCCGGCCCTTCTTCCTGCCACTCTTGCCCTAGCTCCGGAGCCCGTTTAAGGTGAAACGATGAGCCACCGCGCTTCGAATAAAATCGGTTTCGCCATCGCGGTCTCGATTCTGGTCCACGTCCTGCTGGCGATCTTCTTTTGGCGCCTGAGCTGGCGCTGGGACAAGCTGGCCGCGACCTTGAGCGATGCCGGCGGCGTGATCTGGTTCAATCTGAATCCCGGCGGCACGGGCCTGGGCGGCGAAGGCGGCCGCGGCGCGCCGGTCGGCGAGGATCTGAGCGGAACCGAAGCCAAATCGGCTGAAGGCGAGAAAGCGCGGCCGCGCGAAGCCCCGCCGCCGCCGAAGAAAAAATCGGCCGAGCAAGGGCCGTCGCTTCCCGCGGCGGCGAAACCGGAAGCGACGGTTAAAAAAGAGAGCGAAAAAAGCGCCGGCTTGCAAGGTCCCGGGGTGGGCGACACCGAAGGCGCCCAGACCGGCCCCGGCGGAGGCAGCGGCGAGGGTTTGGGCCAAGGCCAGGGCGGCGGCGAAGGCTCGGGCCAGGGACCGGGCGGAACCGGCGCCTTGGGCAGCGGCGGCTCCGGCCAGGGCGGCGAAGCCAACGCGGTGCTGGCCAAGATTCGCAACAAGATCGCCCGGGCCAAACGCTATCCCCGGCAGGCGCGCAGCGAGGGCTTGGAGGGCGTTTGCGGAATCAATTTCGCGATCCGGCCCGACGGCTCGCTCGACTTCGTCGAGCTGAGCAAGAGCAGCGGCTACGCGGTGCTCGACGAGGAGGCCTTGGCGACGGTGCGGCGAGCGGCGCCCTTCCCTTATTATGCCGGACCGATTCGATTTAGTTTGCGGTTTAGCTTGAAGGATTTATGAAACGTGTAGGGGAGACCCTTGCGGTCGCCCCTACAATAGACCAAAATGATTCAATTCCCCACCGACCTCGAAGCCTTCCTCCTCGCCTACGTCAAGCGCGAGTTCTATCGCGGCACCCGTCGGGCGGCCTTCGCCGAGCGGCCCTTCATCGAGGAGGACCTCCGTTTCTTTGCCAAGGGCGTCTCCGAGCTTAGCGATCTCTTCACCAGCGAGCGGGCCGAGCTGAAGGCCGGCTACTTGAACCGGCCCGAGCTTCGCGCCGCCTATTTGCTTTACTTCCTGCCGATCAACTACGCCAAGGGCGTCGAGGTCCTGAGCCGCCTGCCCGGGGAGTTTTGGCGCCGCGATTCCTATCGGGTGATCGACTTGGGCTGCGGCCCGGGCTCGGTCTCGCTGGCCTTCGCCCAGCTGCTGCTCGAGCGGAACCCCGGGGCCAAGCTCGAGCTCACTTTGGTCGAGCAGAACCCGGCCATCCTCCAGGACGCCCAGAACTTATTGCGCTTCCGCTCGCCCAAGGCCGAGCTCAAGCCGATCAAGTCCTGGCTCAACGCCTTCCGCTTCGCCGGCGAATACGACCTGATCTTGATGAGCCACGTCTTGAACGAGCTGGTCCAGCTCGGCGCCCAAGAACGGGCCGAATGGTTGATTCCCCATCTGCAAAGGCACCTGGCCAAGTCAGGCCTGCTCGCCATCCTCGAGCCGGCCCTCAAGCGGCCGACCCGCGAGCTGATGGCGCTGCGCGACCATCTCCTGGAAGGCGGCGAGCTCAGCGTCCTGGCCCCCTGCCTCCACGACCAGCGCTGCCCGATGCTGGCGGCGACGCTCCAGGACTGGTGCCACTTCTACGTCGACTGGCGGGAGCCGGACCACCTGCAAAAGCTCGACAAGATGGTGAAGAACGACAACCGCTTCTTGAAGGTCGCCTACTTGATCGCCGCTCGCTCCGAGGCTTTCGCTTCCAATCGGAAAGAAAAGCTCTACCGCGTCGTCAGCAACCGGATGGCGACCCGCGGCAAGACCGAGGCGGTGCTCTGCGGCCCCGGCGGACGGATGACCTTGACCCGGCTCGACAAGGAGCGCAGCGAGCAAAATCGCGGGATCGACGAGCTCCGGCGCGGCGATTTGGTGGAGATCCCCGATTATCGGGGCAAGGGCTTCGAGGTAAGCCGGAAAATTCGAGCGGACAAGAAATTCCGGGTGAACAAAATCACGTAGGGGCGCCCCTTGCGGGTGCCCGCGGCGAGACGGTCGCCATCGACGAAGATGGGGCGACCGCAAGGGTCGCCCCTACAACCCCACCGCCTCGGACCGGAATTTTTCCTGCAGCTTCTTGAAATCGCCCGGCGGCTTGGAGCGGAAGACCATCTTCTTCCCGCTCAGCGGGTGCTTGAATTCCAAATAGGCCGAATGGAGAAGGTGGCGCGACGCGGCGATCTTGCTGCCGTAGAGCTTGTCGCCGATCACCGGATGGCCCAGGCTCGCCAAGTGAACCCGGACCTGATGGGTTCGGCCGGTTTCGAGCCGGGCCTCGACCAAGGTGGCGTCGCGGTAGCGCTCGAGCACCCGGTACTCGGTCGCGGCGAAGCCTTCGGCGCCCTTCCGGGCCTTGACCGACTTCATCTTCTTTCCCTTGGCCGCCAGATCCTTGACGATGGCGCTCTCGATTCGCCCTTCGGCCTTGGCCATTCGTCCGTCGACCAAGGCCAAGTAATGACGCACAATCGTGTGGCGCTTGAATTGATCGGAGAGGACGTTGGCCTCGCGGCTCAGCGTGTAAACCATCAGACCGCTGGTCTCGCGGTCGAGCCGGTGCATGAGGCCGACGTAGGGATGCTCGATGTCGGGATGGGCCCGCCGGAGATAATCGTTGATGTCGTCGACCAGGGTCGAGGTCAGGGTCTGGGCGGTGCTTTCGCAGGCGACGCCGGGCGGCTTCTCGACGACCAGCAGGTCCTTGTCCTCGTAGTGCACCTTGAGATAGCGCTCGCGCCGCGGCACCGCGGTGTCACCGGGAGCGCGGATCGACCAAGTCTCGCCGGCTTTCACCTCCCAGGAGGCGATGATGACCTTGCGATCGCCCAAGAAGACCCGGCCCTCGTCGATGAGCTGCTTGGCTTTCTTGCGGCTGGAGGCCTTGGCCTTGGCCAGGTATTGGTCGAGCCGCAGTCCGTCTTGGGATTGGGAGACTTTGAAGGATTCCATAGGTTGCGTCATCCTGAGGACCCGAAGGGGCCGAAGGATCTCATACCCACCAAGGCTTCGCAGATCCTTCGCTTGCGCTCAGGATGACAGAGCTGATACCGATACTTCATGTCACGCCGCCGAAAGCAGCTCAAGCTCCTTTTCATCGCCGACCCCTTGGAGCGTTTCGACCCGGTGCGCGAAACCAGCCTGCTATTGATGCGCGAGGCCGCCGGTCGGGGCCATGAAATCTTCGCGACCCAACCCGAAAATCTGAGCGCCCGCCGCCGCGGCTTGAACGCGCCGATTCAAAAGCTGAAAATTCTCGGCAAGGCCGGCGCCAAGGACTGGCACCGGATCCTTGAAACCAAGACCCGCGAGCTCCGCTCCTTCGACGCGATCCTGCTGCGCAAAGACCCGCCTTTCGACCAAAATTACCTCCACCATCTCTACCTGCTGGACCTGCTCGCGCGCGAAGTTTACATGATGAACCATCCCCGCGGCATCCTGGCGGGCAACGAGAAGATCCTGCCGCTCCATTTCCCGGAGCTGGTGCCCGAAACCCTGGTCAGCGCCGACTTCCACGCTCTCTTCGACTTTGCCAAACGCCAAAAGCGGGGCACCGTCATCAAGCCGCTCAACAGCAGCGGCGGCCGCGGCGTTTTTCTGCTGCGCAAGCCCGAGGCCGAAAATTTCCGGGTGATCCTCGAAGCAGCCACCGACAACTTCAGCCGTCACGTCGTGGCCCAGGCCTTCCTGCCGGAAGTGGCCAAGGGCGACAAGCGCATCGTCTTGCTGGGCGGCAAATCCCTCGGCGCCTTCGTCCGCCGGCCGGCCAAGGGCGAGCATCGGGCCAACCTCCATGCCGGCGGATCGGCCCACAAGGCCAAGCTCGAGGCCGGCGACCGGAAAATTTTGGACACGCTTCAGCCCATGCTCCGCCTGATGGGCTTGGACTTCGTCGGGCTCGACGTGATCGGCGATAAGCTGACCGAAATCAACGTCACCTCGCCGATGGGGCTGCACGAAATCAACGCCACCTCGGGCTCCCGAACTGAAACGCAAGTTATTGATTTTATTGAAGAAAAAATATAGCTTTTCCGGGCCGTTTTTTCTTTTTTCTCCCTCCCCAAAACCCCCGGCTCTCGGCTAAATTTAAGGTTGCGCGCCTGGAGGCTTCTGCCCTATAGCGCCGTTTTTTTCGGGGTATTTGTCCCATGACTAGGAAAAGCATCAAGAAATCGAAGAGCCGGCCGGTCAAGAAACGGAGCAAGGCCGAGCTGGTGATCAAGACCAAGTTCTCGCCCCATTTGGTCTGGATGTACCCCTATCTGCGGAAGGCCAAGCTCAAGATGCCGACCCTGACCCTGCCCAACCGAATCCGCTCTTTCAGGCCGACGCGGACCAAGATCATGCGGGTCATGGGCAATGCCTACTTCGGGAACCGGACGGTGGTGATCGCCACCCACACCCAGCTCACCTACCTGAATCGCAAAGGCCAATTGAAGGTCAAGAGCATCGTCCGCCTGCCCAAGGCCAAGATCCTCGACACCCTGGCCCACGAGATCGCCCACTTCCAATATGCCGACCACGGTTACGAGCACGAGGAGTTCACCCGCTCGATCTTCAAGACCTTCGGCCTGAAGGAACGCTGCCCGCACTGCAAGGGCACCGGCAAAGTTCAGCTCGAAGGGAAGCCGTAAAAACGTGAAAGATGAAAAGTGAAACGTGAAAAGTCGGAAGAGTCGGGCTTTCGGCTTCGCGTTCCGGCGCTCGAAGCGCCGCTTCGGCTGGATCTTTTCTTAATTCGGCATTTTCCCGGCACCGGGAGAAAGTACTGGCGCGAAGCTCTTGCCTTTCCAGCCAAGATCGACGGCCGGCGCGCCGCCAAGGGCCAGCAGGTGCGGGGCGGCGAGGAAATCTGGCTCGCCGAAAAGCCGCCGATTGACGCGCCGGTGTCGGCCAATTCCGATCTGGAGCTCGAAATTCTCTACGAAGACGAGGCCCTCTTCGCGGTCGACAAGCCGGCGGGCTTGCCCTCCCACCCGCTGAAAGCCCGGGAGCAAGGCACCCTGGTCAACGCGGTCCTGGCCCGCTTCCCGGCGCAGGCCAGGCTGAAGCCGGCGCGCGAGGCCGGCTTGGTCCACCGCCTCGACAACGAGACCAGCGGCGTCCTGCTCTTCGCCAAGAACCCCGAAGCCTTGACCGGGCTGCGGGCCCTGAGCCAGGCCGGCAAGATGCGGAAGGTCTACTTGGCCCGAGTGGTCGGGGCGCTGAAGGGCCGCGGCAAGATCGAATTTCCCATTGCCCACGATCCGAAGAACGCCAAGAGGATGCGGGCCGCCCGCAGCCCGGAGGAAAGCAAGGCCTGGAAAGCCCGGCCCGCGATCACCCGCTACAAAAGCCTGGAACAGGATGCCGGCTCCAGCCTCCTCGAAGTCGAGATCGCGGTCGGCGCCCGGCATCAGATTCGAGTGCACTTGGCGGCCCTTGGTCATCCGCTGCTTGGCGATCCGCTTTACGGCGGCCCGAAGGCGAAGCGAATGGCGCTGCATGCGCTCGAAGTCGGTTTCGAGCATCCCTTTTCCGGCGAAAAGCTCACGATCACGGCGCCGCTGCCGAGGGATTTTCCGCGGGGTTGAGGCCTGTCATCCTGAGCCTAGGCTTCTTCTGGCGACGAACGGGTGGCCGGGCGGGGTCCCCCGGCGTGACGCGTCAAAACCTTTCGCTCGCCGAAGCCCCGACCCTTCAGGCTATAATTGACGCATGGTCCATGCCCCACCCAAGCTGGCGCTGGTGCTCTCCGGCGGCGGCGCCCGAGGCGCCTACGAGGCCGGCGTGCTGAACTACATCCGGACGATGATGCCGGCCCCCATCAAGCGCCGCCACTTCGACGTCCAATGCGGCGCCTCGGTCGGCGCCATCAACACCTGCTTCATGGTGGCCACCGCCCACGATTACGAGCTCCAGGCCAAGCTGCTCCGCGAGCTCTGGCAGAACGTCCGCGACGCCAACATCTATCGCACCAACATCAAGGCGGTGCTGGGCTTCGTCACCAAGAGCTCGGCCAGCGTGCTCTGGAACTTCATTCGCGGCAGCGGAAAGAAGGCGCTCCATTTCCCGGGCTTCCTCGACACCGAGCCCTTCTTGCCTTTCATCTCGACTCTCTTCCCCTGGAAGATGATCAGCAAGAACATCAAAGCCGGCCTGGTCCAGGCCCTCTCGATCGTCGCGACCAACGTCTTCACCGGCCGGATGGAGCTCTTCGTCCAGAAGCATCCCGATTGCGAGTATCATGGCGACCACGTCGTTCACTTCACCAAGATTAGGCCGGAGCATGCCCGGGCCTCGGCCGCCATTCCGGTGATCTTCCCGACGGTGCTGATCGACGGCGTCGCCTACACCGACGGCGGCCTCCGCTTGAACACGCCGCTCTCGCCGGCCATCCATCTGGGCGCCGACAAGATCCTGGTCATCGGCCTCAACCACCGGGCCGGCCCCAACGAGCCCGCGCCGATGCGCGGCGAGCTCGGCCGCCAAGCCGCCCTCGGCCAGGTGCTGGGCCGGGTGATGAACTCGGTCTTCCTCGACAAGATCCACTACGACATGGAGCAGCTCCACCGGGTCAACAAGATCATCGCCTGGGCCGAGGAGCTTTACGGCAAGGATTTCCTCAAGGACGTCAACAAGCGGATCCAGCGCCGGGGCGCCCGCGGCGACCTCGCCGACCGGGGCCTGAAGAAGATCGAGGCCCTGCGGATCCGGCCCTCGCGCGACGTTGCCGAGCTCTTTCGCGAATGCTACCGCGACGCCGACCGGAAGCACTTGAGCACCTTCGAGAAGTTCCTGATCCGGTTCCTCGACGTCGACCCCGAGAGCGGCGTCGACTTCCTCTCCTATATCAGCTTCACCCCGGCCTACCTGGGCCGGCTCCTCGAGCTCGGATTCGAGGATGGAAGGCGCCATCACAATGAGTTGAAAGCTTTCTTGGAGGAGTAGTATAAAGGCAATTCGAAGGAGGCCCCGCCTATGAAAAAAGTCGAAGCCATCATCAAACCCTTCAAGCTCGACGCGGTCAAAGAAGCCTTGCAGCAGGCCGGCGTCATGGGCCTCACCGTCACCGAGGTCAAGGGCTTCGGCCGCCAGAAGGGCCACACCGAGCTCTACCGAGGCGCCGAGTACGTCGTGGACTTCCTGCCCAAGCTGAAGCTCGAGGTCGTGGTCAACGACGCCGAGGTCGCCAAGGTGGTCCAAACGCTGGAGCAAAGCGCCAAGACCGGCCAGATCGGCGACGGCAAGATCTTCGTCGTGCCGATGGAGCAGGTCATCCGCATCCGGACCGGCGAATCCGGCGCCAACGCGATCTGAAGGGCTGAGCTTGACCGGCGGCCCGGTTATACGTAGATTATCCTAAAGCTACGTATAACCGATGGAAAAGCTACCTCTCGAAACTCAAACCCTTTATGCCGAATTCCTGGAGCGGCTTACCGCGGCCGAAGCCGAGCGCTCGGTCGGCCACCTCGCCGGCTCCTTCACCACCAAGATCGTCAAGGGCGGGACCTATCATTATTTCCAGTACTCCGATCCCGGCGGCCAGCTTCGCCAGATTTACCTGGGCAAGGAAAGCCCGGCGCTCAAGCGGGCCTTGGCCGGATTTCAAAAAAAACGGGCCGAGACCCGGCTAGAAACGAAAGCCTTCCAGCGCTTGGCCGCCCAGCTCCGCGCCGGCGGCGCTTTGACCAGCGACGGCGCCTCGGCCCGAGTCCTCAAGGCCCTTTCCGACGGCGGTGTCTTCAAGCTGGGCGGAGTCCTGGTCGGAACCCATGCCTTCGCGGTCCTGGGAAATTTGCTGGGCTATCGCTGGGAAGGCGCGGGGCTGCGAACTCAAGACCTTGACATCGCCGCCGACCCGATATTGCCGATCGCGGTGCCGGAGCTGGCTTCGGATGTGCCGAAAATTCTCGAAAGCCTGGCGATGGGCTTCCTTCCGGTACCGCCGCTCCATCATTCCCAGCCTTCGACTTCCTTCAAGGTCCGGGGCCAGGCCCTCCGAGTTGATCTGTTGACTCCGGGTTCGCTCCGCCAGCCCAAATCCTGGGTGCCGGTCCCGCGCTGGAATGCCGCCGCCCAAGCCCTGCCCTATCTCGATTACCTGCTGGAAGAGAGCTTGGCCGGAGCCGTCGTCGACGGCGGCGGCATTTTGGTGAATGTTCCGGCGCCCGGCCGTTTCGCCCTGCACAAGCTGATCACTTCACAAGAACGGGCCGCCGCCTTCCAGACCAAGGTGGAGAAGGATTTGCGCCAAGCCGCCCAAATTCTCCAAGCCTTGGCCGAGGAAAGGCCGGGCGATGTTCAGCTGGCCTGGGAAGCTTTGCGGGAACGAGGCCGCTCTTGGACCGGAAAAGCCAAGAAGGGTTTGGCGGCGATGCGGAAATATTCCGGAAAAAGCCATTCCCGAATCGCGGCCCTTCTCAAATAAGCGGAGCTCGCTCATCGTCGCTGAAAAATTCATCTTACCCCCCTTTGAAAAAGGGGGGGCAGGGGGGATTTGAAAGCCGTTGCAAGCAATGAGATTCGGTTTTTCGGTTTTTTTCTTCCAGCAACCGCTTTAAATCCCCCTTAATCCCCCTTTTTCAAAGGGGGAGATTATCGGTCTTCAGTGGCTGGCCGCCTCGCCCAGGTGCTGGTGGATCGCCAGGCCCAAGTTGACCGTCGCCTGACCGGCGAGCTGCTCCTCGGTCTGGGCCGAGAAATCGAGGCCCTTCAGCAAGAGGTCGTAGCTGATCCCGAAGGTGACCTGCTTCTCGACTTCACCCTCATGGAAGTGCAGCGGATGGTCGATGACCTCGCCGTCGTGGGCCGCCTGGAAATTCCCCTGCAGCACCAAGGGCTCGGTCGAGTGGAGGTGGAATTCGCCGCTGGCGGCATCCTTGCTCCAAGTTCCGGCCAGGTGGAAGGTCTCGGCGATCGGCGGATTGGCGGTGCCGCTGCCATGGTCCTCGCCGCCGTGGTTCTTCAAGGCCGCGCCTTCCGGTCCCGGTGCGACCGTGATCTGCCAAGAGCAGTAAGCGATTTGAGGAATTTCCTGCTCGGTCAGGATGTTCGCGATCAGGTCTTCGCCGAGCAGGTCCTCGGCGCTCTCGATCTCGATGTCCTGGTCGCCGCCGCCGACGCACTCGGGATCGTCGCCGGAAGAGATCAGCTTCAGCGATTTCCAGTTCACCGCGGCCTCTTCGAGGACGACGGTGAAGCCCTGGTCGTTGGTCAGGGTCTTGGTGCCGGCCGGATCGGCGGCCAGCCCGCCGTCGTCCTCGAGGTGATGGACGGTGGCGACCGCGAGATTGCCGATCGGGCCCGAAAGGTTGGGATCGCTGTCGTCGATCAGCTGGTTGCCGCTGCAATTGGCCAGGGCGACGAGGCCGCCGGCGAGGATCAAAGTTTTCAGTGAGCGTTTCATGGTTTCTCCTTAGAAGAAATAATCGATGTTGAAGTTGAAGCCGGCCTCGACGTCGCTGAGCAGCGCGGTCGAGGACTTGGCCAATGCAATGCCGGGTTTCACTTCCAAAGTGTCGATCACCGAGACCCGGGCACCGAGGGTGACGATCAGGTCCTGGCGAAGGAAGAAGATGAAGCCCGGCGTGAGATAGGCTTTGGTCGATCCATTGGTGAAGACATCGTCACCGAAGCTCGTCGAGCCTTGGAGCGCGATGAACAGGTGAACCGGGATGTCTTCCTTGAACAAGGGAATGTTGAAGCCGGTGTTGTAGTCGATGCTCGGCGCCGGTTCGCTGGCCAGCCCCACCGTCGTTCCCACGGTGAGGTAGTAGTCGACCGGCCCGAGCGCCATGGTGTAATTCAGGTAAGGCGAGGCTAAGACCACGCCCGCGCCCAAGCCGCGGCTCTCATTTCCGGTCGGAAAGGAAAAGCCCTGGCCCAGGGTGAGATTCATCCGCCGCTCCGGCTTGGACCAGAGCAGTCCCTTCACGCTGACCGCCACGTCGCCGATCGAATCCGATTCGGGCAGGAACTTTTCCCGAATCGAAAGAAAGGGCAGCCGGGCGCCGGCGCTGATCCGCCGGCTGAAGGCGTATTCGCCGGCCAGCTGATAGCGGTAAACCTGGCCCAAGCCCTGGTCGAGCGAGTCGGCGGTGAAGGTGAAGGAAAAGAATGTCCGCGGCGGGCGCGACGAGCTGGAGAAAGGATTGTAGTAGCTCGATCCTCCGCCGCCGTGACCCGACACGTGATGCGCCCCGGCCTTCGGCAAGCCCGTCGCCAGACAGAGCCCCAAGGCCGCGAGCGCGAATAGGCGTCGCATAAGTGTCCTTATCGGCAAAATTTTTCGATTAATGGATTTGAAGGAGGCTTAGGCCTTGGGCGGCGGCGGGTCGGGCAGGAAGATCCGCTGAACAAGCCGAGCTTCGGCGTCGGAAGCCCATTCGACCGAATGAAGGGGAAGAAAAAAGGTCACCATCTGGGGGACGAAGGGGTCGCCGCGGAAATCGAGGACTTCCCGTTTCTTTTGCTTGGAGCAGTCGGGGCTGACCCAAAGCGACCGGCTGTCCTCGTCCGGGGAGTCGAGCTTGGCGGCTGGAGCCGGCTCGGTCCCATGATGGCCGTGGTGGCCGTGGCCCATGGCGGCGTGATGATCGTGACTCGACCGCTTCTTTTTGAGGTCGCAGCCGTGGATGCACTTGCGGCCGGATTCGTTGCAACCGCATTGAGCATGACGGCCCTCGGCCCAAGCGTAGGAATAGGGGTAGGCTTGGCCGAAGGTGATCAAGCCAAAGAGCACGAGGACGCAGGTTTTGGCGCGAAGCCAGGCCATCGACCCAGCGCGTTAGTCCAGGCCGAAATCCAAGTCAAGCTAGCCCTTGCGAACCACCAAGGAAACCACGTCTTCGCCGGCTTCCATGAGCTGGATCTCGAATTCGCCGAGCTGGACCTTGACCGGGCTGGTCGGCTTGCGATGGTTTTTGGAGGTCAGGATGATCTCTTCCTCGCCCTTGCCCTTGACGCTGACTTTCATCCGCATGCCGACCTCGCCCTCGCCGCTGCAGTCGTAGCCGCCCTTGCAAAGGGTGTTGATGAACTCGGTCGAGCGGATCTTGAGGATGTCCTTGCCCTCCTCCCGCATCACCGCGACTTGGTTGACGCCGAGGAGGAAGCTCTGGCCGGGCAAAATCGACACTTCGTTGGTCCCCATCTCCTTGACCGGCTCGAGGTTGGCCGAGACCGAAACCTTGGTGGCGTGGAAGACGCCGGGACCGGGGCTGCGGCCCTGCACTTCGGCCCGATCGCCTTCCTTGAGGTCCTTGAAGGTCGATTTTTCGCCGAAAGCCTCGAAGGTGGTGCCGCCGGTCACGTATACCCGGGTCATCGGCGGGACGTCGAGGCCGAAGCTATGGCTGCCGTGGTTGACGTTGCGGACCACGCCGTTGAGCGTTTCGGCCCGGACCGGGAGCGAGAAAAGGGAAAAAGCGAGGATTAACAGGGGCAAGCGGAGCTTGGTTTGCATGGACCGCATACTAGCATCACGAAATTTCCCTTGGAAGAGTTCTATCTCCTGCTGTAGCTTTCGGCAAATTCCGGGCCCGGCAAAGGAGGCTCCATGAAAGCCGTCAATTTTCTCTTTTTCATCATCTTCTTGGTCATCGGCGAGATCATCGCCTTCGGCATTGGAGCGATCGTCCACCCGGCCTTGGGCGGTGTCTTGGCGGTCGGGGCCTTCTTCCTGGCCCTGCTCCTCGCCATCGCCATCAAGATCGCCTACCAATGGGAGCGGGCGGTCATCCTGAGGCTGGGAAAATATTCGGCGACCAAGGGACCCGGCATGTTCTTCATCATCCCGGTCCTCGACACCGCGATCTTCGTCGACACCCGCATCCTCACCATGGACATCCCGGCCCAGCAGGTCATCACCCGCGACAACGTGCCGGTCTCGATCAACGGCGTCGTCTACTTCAGGGTTTCCAAGGTCGAGGAGGCGATCATCAAGGTCCAGAACTACCGAGTCGCGATGATGCAGTACGCCCTGACCGTGCTTCGCGACATCATCGGCGAGATGACCCTCGACCAGCTTTTGGCCGAGCGCGAGCGGATCAGCCAGGAGATCGGCAAGGCGGTCGAGGCCCAGGCCACCGCCTGGGGGCTGGACGTCGACACCATCAAGCTCCAGGACATCGACATGCCCGAGGAATTGAAGAAGATGATGAGCCGCCAAGCCAGCGCCGAGCGGGAGAAGCGGGCGACCATCACCAAGGCCGAAGGCGACAAGGACGCCGCCCTCAATCTGGCGGCCGCCGCCAAGACGATGGCCGAGAGCCCCGGCGCGATGCAGCTCCGCACTCTGCAAACCATTGACGGCCTGGGACCGACCGCTTCGAACACCGTCGTCTTGGCGGTTCCGGTGGACTTGCTCGAGCTGGCCCAAAGCATGAACCTCCTCAAGAAGCAGCAAGTTGCCGGGCACTAATAGTTTCCCCCTTTGGAAAAGGGGGACTAAGGGGGATTTGAAGCGGCGGCTGAAACTAGAAACGTTGCGTCAAATCATTCTCAACGCTTTTAAATCCCCCCTGCCCCCCTTTTTCAAAGGGGGGAATTCTAGGCCAAAGGCGGGGTTTCGTGGCCGATTCCGATTTCACCAAAGTCGAAAGAATCCTGCCCGGCATGCCCGAGGAAGGCACGGCCGAGGAGGCTCAAATACTCCGCCAGCGGCTCCGGCTCTTTTTCGGCGTCGGGCTGGCGGCCTCCTTGATCGTCTGCATCGCCGATCTCCTGGGCTATCGGCGGATCGAAGTCGGCTGGAGCAGCCTGGCGGCCTACCGGCCCTACCTTTTTTGGGCCTTCCCGACTTTCAGCTTGTTAGGCTTGCTGCTGTCCTTTCGCTTTCGCTCGGTCAAGGCCCTTCACCTCCTCGACGCCGCCATCGTCGCCCTCTACATTTTCTTCATCACCGTCATTTCCTCGGTCTACTCGCCCACCGTGACCCGAGTCTTCGCCTATTCGATCCTGCTTTTCGCCCACGCCGCCTTCGTTCCCTCGCGGGTTTGGCTGCAAGCCGCGATCGGCATCGGCGTCACCCTGGCTTATCCGCTGGGCTTGATCCTGGCCTATTCACGTTTGCCCGAGGTTCGGGCGCTCTGGGCCACCCAAGGCGGAGGCGAGGCCTTTCAGAATTTCGTCGTCACCAGCTTTTTGGACGTCCTGCTGCTCGCCGCGATCTCGGTGGTGGTCACCAAGACCCTTTATCATTTCCGCCGCCGGTTGAGCCAAGCCCAGGCCTTGGGCAATTACATCTTGAAGGACGAGCTGGGCCGGGGCGGCATGGGCAAAGTTTACGAGGCGACCCATGCCTTCCTCAAGCGGCCGACCGCGGTCAAGGTGCTGACGCCGCGCCAACAGGATCCGAAGGAAGCCCTGGCCCGCTTCAAGGAAGAGGTCACGCTCTGCTGCCAGCTGACTCATCCCAACACGATCACGATTTTCGATTTCGGCGAATCCCAGAACCGGACTTTTTACTACGCGATGGAATTGCTCCAGGGGATGGATTTGCAGCGGATGGTCGAGCGCTTCGGGCCCTTGCCGCCGGCCCGCTGCGCCCATTTTCTTCGGCAAATCTGCGGGTCGCTGGCCGAGGCCCACGCCCACGGCATCGTCCACCGCGACATCAAGCCTTCCAACATCTTCATCACCCAGCGCGGTGAAATCCCGGATTTCGTCAAGGTCCTCGATTTCGGCTTGGCCCGGGAATACCGCGGATCGCGGGAAAGCTTCGACGGTGTCTTCGCGGGAACTCCCCGCTACACCGCGCCCGAATGCGTGATGGGAGTCGCCCAATTGGATGGCCGGGTCGACATCTACATGTTGGGGAGCCTGGGCTATTTCCTGCTGACCGGCCAAGCCCCCTTCGATTACGGCACCGACTACGAGCTGATGCTCGAGCATCTCCAGCTCAAGCCCAAGCCGCCTTCGGCCCTGCGGCCGGGCTTACCGCCGGAATGGGACGAAGTGATCCTGACCTGCCTGGAGAAGGCGCCCGAGGACCGCTTCCAAAAGGTCCAAGATTTGGAGAAGGCCCTGCAAAGGCTCCCGGCCACGGAAACCTGGGGGGCCGAGGAAGCCCGGCGCTGGTGGGCCGAGCGAATCCGGCCTGATTGAGTCTCCCCCCTTTGAAAAAGGGGGGACCAAGGGGGGATTTGAAGCGATGGCATTGATGCCAATGGGCGTTCAGACATTTGCCAAGGCTTTAAATCCCCCCTGCCCCCCTTTTTCAAAGGGGGGAGATTCAGCGGAAGAATTTCAACATCGACTACGGCAGCAAATCCAGCCGCAAGATCTGCGAGGAGCCGAAGAGCGCCGGACCGTAGAGCAGGCCGTCGGCCGGGTTCTCGTGGAGGCCGGTGAGCCCGCGCTGATGGCCGATGTGCTCGTCGCCGATCACCCGATCGGCGGCGTCCAAGGTTAGCAGGCGGACCCAGCCGTCGTAGAACTCGTTGTAGATCAGCTTGCCGGTGAAACGGCCGTCGTATTGGTCGCCGAAGTAATAGGCCGAGGCCATGATCGATTGGGGACCGCCGGGCTGGTTCTCCTCGGGGTCTTGGTTGTTGAAGGTCTCGTCGCTGTGGGCGAAGCCGTGGATCGGATCTTGGAAGCCGGGAACCCGAGGGTCACAGTCGCCTTCGCAATGGGGCCAGCCGTAATTCTCATTGGCGAAATAGACGCAGTTGATCTCTTCGAAGGCTCCTTCGCCGACGTCGCCGAGGAAGAGGTCGGACTCTTCATCGACGGTCAAGGTGAATGGATTACGCAAGCCGATGGAGTAAACCGTCGTTGGGGTTCCGGTGTCGCAATCGATGTCATCGCCTTCCGGAATCACCTGGCAGTCGGGAAACGTGAAGCCCGGCGCGTTCTCATTGGGGATGATGCGATGGACCTTGCCCAGGGAGATTTCGTAGAGCTGGCTCAATTCCTCGTCGGTGTCGGAGCTCGAGCTGCCCCCGCCATCGCCGACGCCGATGAAGAGCTGGCGATTGGCGCCGAACACCATGCCGCCGCCATTGTGGTTGGGACCGGGGGCCGGAGCCTGGTTCTTGTTGAACTCGATGATGTCCTGCCCGTTCACCAGCTCGAAAGTATCGTTATCGACGTCGACTTGGACGCCGTAGCGAGTGACCCGATTGATATCGGGGTTCGAGCCTTCGACGGTGTAGTACAGGTAGATCTGGCCATTGCTGCCGTAATCCGGATCGGCGGCCACATTGAGCAGGCCCTGCTCATTGTCGTCATCGACCGCGATGCTGGCCGTCTGGCTCAGCGGCGTGAAGTCGGCCCGGAGGTAATAAACCGTGCCGCCCAAGCCGATCGCGATCGACTCGCCGTTCCGGCCGGGCAGGAACTCCAGATCGATCAAGTCCTCGGCGATTTCGGCTCCGACCGGCGTGAAGACGACTTGATTGGGCTGGGGCGCCGAGGTCGGGGTCGGAGTGGGCGTCGGGGTCCCGTCGGGCTCGCCGTTGGAATCCGAGGAGCCGCAGGCTCCCAAGAAGACAAAGCTGGTGGCCACCAAGGCCAGGGCGATTCCTTTTTTCATTTGCATCTTGAACCTCTCGGTCAAACAGAGTGCTGATTGATTAGATCCTATTTCAAAAGCTTTGCGAAGCCGCGCATCGCCGCTTCGCCCAAGCTCCGTAAGCGCGGCAAATGACGGTCGTTTTCGGCCTCGATGCTCTCCCAGCGGGCCTTCAAGCCGGCCCGCTCGATCTCTGCCCGGCCTTCCCGCTCCCATTCGGCGATCATCTCGGGCGTCATCTCGGCATGAAACTGGAGGCCGTAAGCGGCCTTTCCATAGCGAAAGGCTTGATGAAGGTAAAGCTGGGAAGAAGCCAAAAGGGTCGAGCCGTAAGGCAGCTCGAAAGTCTCGCCATGCCACTGGAACATCTCGAGCTTGGCGGGGAAATCCTGGAAGAGCGGGTCTTGCTTGGCTTCCGGCCGCATCCAGAGCGGGTACCAGCCGATCTCCTTGGCCTCGCCGCGGTAAACCCGCTTGCCCAGGGCCTTGGCCAAAAGCTGGGAGCCCAGGCAAACGCCGAGGAAGGGCAGCTCCAGCTTCATCGCCTCCTCGATCAGCCGCAGCTCCTCGCGGATGAAGGGGAGCTCCTCGCCGTCGTTGGCGCTCATCGGGCCGCCGAGGACGATCACGCCGCTCAAGCCCTCGCGCTCGCTCAATTTCAGCCGGGCCAAGTCCTCGCGGTAGGAGTGGATGTAGCGGACCTCGACGCCCGCCTCGGCCAGCGTCCTTTCGAAGCTGCCCAAGTTTTCATGCGGGACATGTTGAAAGACGTCGATTTTTGCCATAAAGCCGGGAGATCCGATGCAAATCCATTCAACGTTTCGGACAAATTTTCGGCGTAAACTGCTTCAGTGGTACCGAAAACACAAGCGGGATCTGCCCTGGCGGCGGAAGCGGGATCCCTACGCCATCTGGGTCAGCGAGATCATGCTCCAGCAGACCCAAGTCGTGACCGTCATTCCCTACTACGAAAAATTTCTGACCTGTTTTCCGACCTTGCGGGCCCTGGCCGAGGCGCCGGAAGAGGCCGTCCTCGCCCAGTGGGCCGGGCTCGGCTATTACCGCCGGGCCAAGCTCCTGCATCGCGGCGCCCAAGCGGTGCTGAAGCAACACGGCGGACGGATGCCGGAAAACGCCGGCGGGCTCCGCGAGCTGCCGGGCATCGGGCCCTACACCGCCGGCGCCATCGCCTCGATCGCCTTCGGTCAAGCCGAGCCCTTGGTCGACGGCAACGTCGTCCGCGTCCTCTCCCGGATCTTCCGCCGCCGCGGCCACGCCAAGGCAGGCCGCCTACAGAAAGAGATTTGGGCCCTGGCCGCCGAGCTGATCGATCCCCAGGACCCCGGCGATTTCAACCAGGGCCTGATGGAGCTGGGCGCCACGGTCTGCCGGGTGGTCCTGCCCTCCTGCCACCGCTGCCCGGTCGCCGGCCTCTGTGCCGCCGCCCAGAGTGGCGATCCGGAGTCTTTCCCCGAAACCCCGCCGGCTCAAAAGACCCTGCGCCTCACTCGCGGGGTGGCGGTGGCCTTACGCGGCGAGGCGGTGCTCTTGCTCAAACCCAAGGTCTCGCGCTGGTTTCAAGGGATGTGGGCCCTGCCTCAGGAATATGTCGGGGAAGGCGACGAGGGCGCCGGCCTGCTCCGCGCCGGCCTCAAAGCCAAGCTGGGCCTGGAATTCGAGCCGCAGGAGAGCTTGCCGGCCACGGTTCACGGGATCACCCATCACCGCATCACCTCGCTCGCCTGGCGCGGCCTGGCCGCCGGTCGGCTGAGGCCCTCGGCCGACTATGAGGAAGCCCGCTTTTTCCCGCTGGAGGAAGTGAAGACCTTGGCCCTGCCCAAGCTCGATCGCAAGGTGCTGGATGCCGCCCAGATCAGGCCGGGAGCCGCTTAGCGGGTCAGCCTATTTCTTGGGCTCGCCGGTTTGGACGTTTGACTTTTTTGCGAAGCCTGAGGCATCCTAGCAACTCAGCAAGGCCTACGGACCGAAAATAAGTACAGATTGTTGGGATTTTCGAGAAGGGGTTTGAAAGAAGGCAGGTTAAGAATATGAGTAAGTTTCCCCCACCCCCCGCTCAAATTCGCCCGGGAGCCGTCCTGGGCTCGGAATCGCTTCCCTTTGAATCGATGATCTTCGCCGTCGAGGCCGCGGCCAAGACCGAGGAAAACACCGAAAACACCCCCCTGCCCGGCTCTTCGGAATACGTCGCCACCTCCAGCACCGGCCGCCACCTGACCGAGGCCCCGCGCCCTGTCGTGTCGAAGCTGTTTCGTCCGGGTCGCTAATAAATACTAAAAATTCTTTTTACGACCTCCCCCCTTTGAAAAAGGGGGGATCAGTAATTAAATCCGTTCCGCCGCAGATGAACCATCGGCTGGCCCTCTTCCTCGCTGCCGGCATTGACGACTTGGGCCACGAAGATCAAGTGGTCGCCGGCTTCGTACTCGTGCTTCAGCTCGCATTCCAGATAGCAGAGGCAATTCTTCAGGATCGGAACGCCCAAGCCCTGCCGCTCAATCTTGATGCCCTTGAAGGGATCTTGGCCCGGCTCGAAACCCCGGCCGAAATGGCCCAGCATGTCTTTTTGCCCGGTGTGCAGGATGTTGAGGGCCAGCTTCTTCGAATGCTGGATCATCTCGACCACCGGCCGGCCGCGCTTCACCGCGAAGCTGATCATCGGCGGCTCGAAGCTCGCCTGCTGGTACCAGGACGCCAGCATCGCGCCGCTTTGACCCTTGTCTTCGGTCGTCAAGACCGCCACTCCGCTGGCAATGCGGCCCAGGGCGTGCCCGATCTGTTCTTTCAGGTTGGATTCCGACATAAGCTCCTCCTCGCTGCAAAGGTTTTTACCCTGGGTTGACCCCCCATCGCTACGATTATATAGGAAAACGATGCCAGCGTCGCCCAACTATATTACCGCTCAGGAAAAAGCCCTGGGCTGGGAGCCGGTCGGGGAGATTTGCCAAGTCAGCGGGCCCGAAGCCGCAAAATTCCTCAATGCCTACG
Organism: bacterium; assembly: GCA_035281585.1. Taxonomy (NCBI): domain Bacteria; species bacterium. Next base: position 212 of record DATEDP010000017.1, on the reverse strand, counting down.
TGACCCAAGACATCCTGAAGCTGGCCGAATTCCAAATCGCGCCGGCCGCTTTTTTGACTCAAAAAGGCAAGCTGATCAGCGAGGCTTGGGTGCTGCGCCGGCCCGGCCATTTCCTGCTGCTCTTTCCGCCGGGCTACGGAGCCAAGACCGGCGAGCACCTCGCCACTTTCCTGCTTTTCGCCAATGTCGAGTGGAGCCCAACCGAAGCTTGG
>DATEDP010000016.1 GCA_035281585.1 bacterium | reverse complement strand
GGTGCAGCCGGAGAAGCGGACGCCGGCTTCCAGGGCCTGGCGCTGGGCGTGCAAGCCGGGAAAGGCCGGCAGCAGCGAAGGGTGGATGTTGACGATCCGGTCGTGGAAATGGCGGATGAAGAGCGGCGAAAGCAGCCGCATGAAGCCGGCCAAGGCGACGATCCGCGGCGAATTTTCCTCGATCTTGGCGATGAGCCGGCGGTCGTAATCCTCCCGCGACTCGCCTTTTTCCTTGGTCACCACCGCGGTGAGCAGGCCCTCGCCCTCGGCGTAAGCCAGGCCGGCGGCCTCGGACTGGTCGGAAATCACCGCTAGGATCCGGGCGTCGAGCCGCCCTTCGCGAATCGCGCGATGGATGGCCTGCATGTTGCTACCCCGACCCGATAGCAGGATCGTCAGGCTCAAAGGTTGAGAAGAGGTCACGGGCCCTCCGTCATGGGCTCAGTCTTGGATCTGGACCTGCGGCGCCTCGGCGCCGCCGCGGGCGGCGATCTCGCCGATCAGGTAGGCCGCTTGGCCGCCGGCATTGAGCCGGTGCAGGATTTCCTCGGCGTCGCCCGGCTTCACCACCAGGACCATGCCGATGCCGCAATTGAAGACCCGGTGCATCTCGGCGTCTTCGACCCGGCCCTGTTCTTGGAGGAAGTCAAAGATCGGAACCCGCGGCCAAGCGCTGCGCTTCAAGACAACGCGGCTTTGGGCCGGAAGGATCCGGGGAATATTTTCGAGCAGACCGCCGCCGGTGATGTGGGCGACGCCCAAAATCGGAAACTCTTTGCGGAGCTGGAGGACCGGATTGACGTAGACGAGGGTCGGCTCCAGCAGGACTTGGCCCAGCGGCTTGGCGAAGCCGGGATAGACCTTGTTCAGGTCCAGCTTGCGGTCGGCGACGATCTTGCGGACCAGCGAATAGCCGTTGGAATGAACGCCGCTCGAAGCCAAGCCGATCAGCTTGTGGCCCAGGGCGATGCCGGAGCCGTCGATGATGTCGCCGCGATTGACCACGCCGACCGCGAAGCCGGCCAGATCGAACTCGCCTTGATGATAGACGCCGGGCATTTCGGCGGTCTCGCCGCCGATCAGCGCGCAGTTGATCGAAGCCAGCGATTCGGTCATGCCGTCGATGACTTGGACGGCCTTGTCGACCTCCAATTTTCCGCAGGCATAGTAATCGAGGAAGAAGAGGGGCTCGGCGCCGATGCAGAGCAGGTCATTGACGCACATTGCGACCAAGTCGACGCCGATGCCGCGGAAGGAATTGAGGTCCTGGGCCAGCTTGAGCTTGGTTCCGACGCCGTCGGTGGAAGAGACCAAGACCGGCTCGTCGTATTTCAATTTGTTGATGCTGAAGAGGCCGGCGAAGCCGCCGATCGGCGTGAGGACTTCGGGCCGCTTGGTCCGCTTGAGCAGCGGTTTGATGGCCTCGACGAAGGCATTGCCGGCGTCGATGCTGACGCCGGCCGACTGGTATGTGGTTGGATTTTTCAAGGCGTTGGGACGCTAATGATTCCATTGGCTTTCTGTCAACGGGAAAACCTAAGCCTATGAACTTATTGATTAAATAAAAATTGTTCCTAAAATGAGAATGGTGATGACAGATTTATGACACCTTAGTAGGATTCCACCCTTCCTATGACCGAGCCGGCGCAAAGTGAAAAAATGGCCGCCTTCGAGCTGCTGATCGGCGGCATCGCTCACGACATCAATAATCCGCTGGCCGGCGTTCTCGCTTTCACTCAAATCGCGATGCAAGGCGCGGCTGCCGGCTCCCAAGCCCACCAGGACTTGAAGGAGATCGAGAGCAGCGCGCTCCGCTGCAAAAAAATCCTCGAGGATTTGGTGGAGTTGGCTCGGCCCAAGGTCGCCGCCGAATTTCGGGAGCTGGATTTGGCTGCTCTCATCCGCCAAGTCCTGCCTGAGATCTTCAGCCGCCATCCCGGTTTGGAGAATCGGCTGGAATGCCGGCTCGCCGCCTTGCCGCCGGTGAAGCTTTCGCCGCGCCATTTTGAGATGGCCTTCGGCCATCTCCTCGCCAACGCCTTCCAGGCCTTGGGGCCGGAGGGAAAAATCCGGGTCGAGATCCGGGAGAACGGTGGCTCGATCGAGCTCGAGGTGCGGGATCAAGGCCAAGGCATCCCTGAACAGCATCTCCATCAAATTTTCGACCCCTATTTCACCACCAAGCGCCAGCGCGGCCATCATGGCCTGGGCTTGGCGCTCTGTTACAACGTCGTGCGCGAGCACGGCGGCCGCATCGAGGTCTCGAGCAAGGTGGGAGAGGGCAGCGTTTTCAAGGTTTCCTTGCCCAAGGGAGGTCAGACATGAAAGCTCGCATCCTTGTCGCCGACGACGAGCCGGTGGTGCTCCGGGCGCTCGAGCGGTTCCTCGGCGATCGTTTCGGCGAGATCATTCCCGCCGAAAGCTACGAGAAGGCCGCCAAGGTCATCGGCGCCGGACGTATCGACTTGGCCCTGATCGACCTCAAGCTCGGCGACCGCGACGGCCTCGAGCTGGTCCAGCTGCTGCAGAAAAACAATCCCGATTCCTCCAGCATCATCATGACCGGCTTCGGCACCATCGACCACGCCATCCAGGCCATCAAGGCCGGAGCCTTCCACTTCGTCACCAAGCCCTTCCAATTCGACGACCTCGCCAACTTGGTCGAGAAGGCCTTGGAGCACCGCCAGGCCCGGGAAGAGAACCGGATGCTGAAGAAGCAGCTCAGCCGCAAGCACGGCTTGGACAGCATTGTCGGCGTCTCCGAAGGCATGAAGACGATCTTCGAGCTGGTCGAGAAGGTGGCCGACACCGATTCGACGGTCCTGCTGCTCGGCGAATCCGGAACCGGCAAGGAAATGGTCGCCAAGGCCATCCACTACAACAGCCGGCGGGTCGGCCGGCCCTTGGTGCCGGTGAATTGCGCGGCGATTCCCGAGGACCTGTTGGAAAGCGAGCTCTTCGGCCACGTCAAGGGCGCCTTCACCGGCGCGGTGGTGACCCGAACCGGCCGTTTCGAGATGGCCGACGGCGGCACCCTCTTCTTGGACGAGATCGGCGACATGAGCCCCAAGCTTCAGGTCAAGCTGCTCCGCGTTTTGCAGGAGCGCCGCTTTGAACCGGTCGGCTCGGGCCGGAGCCTCGAGGTCGACGTCCGGATCATCGCCGCCACCAACAAGAACCTCGAGAAGATGGTCAAGGAGCGGGGCTTTCGCGAGGATCTCTTCTACCGGCTCAACGTCATCCCGATCCGAATTCCGCCGCTCCGCGAGCGCAAGGGCGACATCCCGCTCCTGGTCGATCATTTTTTGCAGAAGTTCAGCGCCGAGAACGGCCGGCCGGTGCCGCTGGTGACGCCCGAAGCCACGCGGGTCCTGACCGACTATGCCTGGCCGGGCAACGTCCGGGAGCTGGAGAACGCCATCGAGCGGCTGGTCATCCTCAAGGCCGACGGGCTGGTGACGATCAAGGACCTGCCCGAGAAGCTGCTCGGCGGCGGAGGCAAGATTTTCACCAATGTCAACATTCCGGACCATGGGATCTCTTTCAAGAACGTGGTCAGCGATTTCGAAAACGAGCTGATCCTCAAGGCCCTGGAAAAGGCCGCTTGGAACAAGAACAAGGCGGCGACCCTGCTCAAGCTCAACCGGACGACTTTGGTAGAGAAGATTAAACGCAGGCAGTTAGAGAAAATTATCTTGAGCTAGCCCTCTCCCCTTGCGGGAGAGGGTGGTTCGCCGCAGGCGAACCGGGAGAGGGGGTCGTGTTAAGGCAATGCTTGCCCTGCCATACCCCCTCTCCCCCGACCCCTCCCCCGCGAGGGGGGAGGGGAGGAGTAGTATGCGACCGACTTCCTTATTAATCGTCGACGACGAAGAGGTCATCGTCAAACTTTTCGAGCGCGTCGCCCGCCGCGAGAAATGGAGCCACGCCGCCGCCCGCACCGGTTACGAGGCGATGGACTATCTCGCCAAGAACGAGGTCGAGTGCGTCCTGCTCGACATCCACCTGCCGGAGTACTCCGGCTTTCAAGTTTTGGAATTCGTCAAGTCGACCAAGCCCTCGGTCGAGGTCGTCATCGTCACCGGCATGGGCAGCGTCGAGCAGGCGGTCCAGGCCCTCAAGAAGGGCGCCTTCGACTACCTTGCCAAGCCCTTCGCCGACATGGACAAGGTCATCTCCACGATCCGCAACGCGATGGAGAAGCACCGGCTGGTGCGCAAGATCCACGAGCTGCAGGTTTCGGAGGCGCCGGCCGGCGGCTTCGAGGAGATGGTCGGACACTCCAAGGGAATGCAGGAAGTCTATCACCTCATCCGCTCGATGAAGAACTCCTCCTCCTCGGTCCTGATCGAGGGCGAGTCCGGCACCGGCAAGGAGATGGTGGCCAAGGCGATCCACAAGACTTCGAAGCGGGCCGACCAGCCTTTTTCGGTCATCAACTGCGCGGCCATCCCCGAAGGCTTGCTTGAAAGCGAGCTTTTCGGCCACGCCAAGGGCTCCTTCACCGGCGCCATCGCCGACAAGCGCGGCCTCTTCGAGGAGGCCGACGGCGGCACGCTCTTCCTCGACGAGATCGGCGAGGTGACCCCGGCCTTCCAAGTCAAGCTGCTTCGGGTCCTCCAGAACGGCGAGTTCAAGCGGGTCGGCGACGGCGAAGTCCGGCACACCGACGTCCGGATCATCGCGGCCACCAACCGCGATCTGAAGGTGATGGTGCGGGAAGGGGCCTTCCGCGAGGACCTCTACTACCGGCTCCACGTCATCGGCCTGCGGCTGCCGCCGCTCCGCGACCGCAAGTCCGACATCCCGGCCTTGGCCTACCACTTCCTTAACAAATACAACCGCAAGCTCGGCCGCAACATCCGCGAGATCTCGGTCGACGCCATGCAGGCCCTCCAGGCCTATGCCTGGGTCGGCAACGTCCGCGAGCTCGAGAACATCATTGAGCGCTGCTGCGTCCTGACCGACGGCGAAGCCATCCGGGCCAAGGATTTGCCAAGCCAGGTTTTGAGCAGCAATTTTTACTTGAGAGATCAGACCGAAGCGGATCTAAGCCGGTATCCCTATAAGGAGGCCAAGCTCCGGGCGATGGCTTTGTTCAACCGCTCTTATCTCCAGCATCTGCTCAAGCAGGCCAGGGGGAATATCTCGGTCGCCAGCGACCGGGCCGGAATGGACCGCAGCAATTTCAAGAAAATCATCCGCAAGTACGACATCGACGTGCGGGAGTTCAAAAAAGGATAGCGAATGGCAGGGATTCCAACCTTCGTCTACGACGAGAAAAACCAATTCAGCCCGATGCTCTTCGAGGAGTTGACCAAGCGGGGCATGGCCCTGACGGTGGTATCGCGGGAGGAGCTTTTCTCGGCAATCACGGCCAATTCGCCGGATTTGGTGATTTTCAACCTCTCGGCCACGCCGGGCGTCGACCATTTGAGCCTCATCCAAGAGATCCGCTCGATCGACGAGCACCTGCCGATCTTCGTCCTCACCGAAAACTCCGACGTTGCCACCGCGGTCAGCTTCATGCGGGCCGGCTCCACCGACTTCATGATGCTGCCGGCGGGAATGGACGACTTGGAGGCCTCGCTCAAGCGGGCCAGCCAGATGTATCACCTGGCCCGCAAGGTCTTCCAGGTCGAGCGCAAGGCGGCCGGCAAGGGCGACTTCCTCGGCATCGTCGGCCAGAGCCACAAGATGCAGGAGAATTTCAAGCTGATCTCGACCGTGGCCAAAAGCAACGCCACCGTGATGATCCAGGGCGAGTCCGGGACCGGCAAGGAGCTGGTGGCCAAGGCCATCCACGTCCTGAGCGGCCGGCCCAAGCACAAGTTCGTCGACCTGAACTGCGGCGCCATCCCTCGCGAGCTCCTCGAGAACGAGCTTTTCGGCCACGAGCGTGGCGCCTACACCGGCGCCGACCGGCGTTACGTCGGCAGCTTCGAACGGGCCAACGGCGGGACGATCTTCTTGGACGAAATCGGCGAGATGGACCCTTCGCTCCAGGTCAAGATCCTCCGGGTCCTGCAAGAGCGCAGCTTCCAGCGGGTCGGGGGCAGCGAGAAGGTCCAGGTCGACGTCCGGGTGGTGGCCGCCACCAACCGCGACCTCCAGAAGGAAGTCGAGGCCGGCCGCTTCCGGGAAGACCTTTATTACCGGCTGAATGTCGTCCCCATCGTCCTGCCGCCGCTGCGCGAGCGCCGCGAGGACATTCCGATCTTGGCCCGCCACTTCCTCAACATCTACAGCCTGCGCAACGACAAGATCTTTCTCGATTTCCATCCCGAGGCGATGGAGGTGATGATCAACTACGGCTGGCCCGGAAACGTCCGCGAGCTCGAGAACACCATCGAGCGGCTGGTGGTCTTGAGCAACGACAGTCAGGTCAAGGTGAAGCACCTGCCGACCCACCTCCAGAACGTCGAGCGGGCCATCGGCTGGTCGCGGGATCAGTCGGTCGCTTCGCTGGCCGGCGAGAAGGAAATCTACACCTTGGAGCAGATCGAGAAGCAGGCCATCGAGTCGGCGCTCAAGAAATGCGAAGGCAACGTGCTCGAAGCCGCCCGCCGGCTCAAAGTCGGCCAGGCCACCCTCTACCGCAAGATCCGGAAATTCGGCATCGACCGGGAGGAGGCGTGAGAGAGCGCTTCCATCCGGTTCTCTTGGCCGGCGGCAGCGGGACCCGGCTTTGGCCGCTTTCGACCAAGCGGCTGCCCAAGCAGTTCCTCAAGGTCGGCGCGGGCGGCTCGCTCCTCCAGCAGACCGCGGCCCGATTCTCGCCCTTGGCTCCGGCCGAGCGGCTTTACGTCGTTTGCGGCGAAAGCCACGCCGATGCCGCCGAGACTCAGCTCTCGGAGATGCCGGCCTCCAATTTGATCGCCGAGCCGATGGCCCGGAACACCCTGCCGGCCATCGCCCTGGCGGCCCTGCATTTGAGGGCCCGCGATCCCGAGGCGGTGATGGGCGTCTTCCCGGCCGACCACTTCATCCCGGCGGCCGATCTCCCCAAATTCGTTTCCGACCTCAAGCTCGCCATCGCCGTGGCCCGCGAGGAGAAGGCCCTGGTCACCTTCGGCATCCCGCCGACCGGTCCGGCCACCGGCTACGGCTACCTCGAGCGCGGCGCCGCTCATGAAAAAGGCGGGAAAGCCTATTTCGAGGTCCGGGCTTTCCACGAAAAGCCCGACCTGGCGACGGCCGAGTCCTACCTGAAGAAAGGCGGCTACGATTGGAACAGCGGGATGTTCGTCTGGGAAGTCTCGACCTTCTTCGAGGAGCTGCACCGGGTCCAGCCCGGGATCGCCGCCGCCTTCGAGGCATTGGTCATCCATCTGAGCGAGCCGGTCTTTTCGAGACGGGTCCGCGAGGTCTTCGAGGCCCTGCCCGAGCTCTCGGTCGATTACGGCCTGATGGAAAAGGCCGCCAAGGTTCGGGAGGTGCCGGCCTCTTTCGGCTGGGACGACGTCGGCGCCCTCTCGGCTTTCGAAAAAATCTTGCCGTCCGACGCCGCCGGCAATCATACTGAGGGCCCGGCCTATGTCTTTGAAGGGAAGGGCAATTTGGTGATGGCCCGGTCCAAGCCGGTGGTGCTTTTGGGAATGGAGAATTGCATGGTGGTCGAAACCGGCGATGCGGTCTTGATCTTGCCGAAGGGGCGGGATCAAGACGTTAAAAAAGTGATCGAAGGGCTCAAGGGGCGGAAAAGGGAGGATTTGCTGTGAAGGTCTACGCGAAGGCGATCGGGGATATTTGCTTCATGGAGATCGATGGCGAGGTCGATGCCGAGCACTCGGCCCAATTGAAGAAGGCGATCGCCAAGGCGCGAGAGGATTTCGCCAAGAGCTTCGTCCTGGATTTGAGCCAGGTCAGCTTCATCGACTCGACCGGCTTGGGCGTGCTGATCTCGCTGATGCGGCATCTCCACGAGGCCGGCGGCCGGCTCAAGCTGGTCGGGCTGCGCGACGAGGTCCGGTCGATCTTCGAGATCACCCGGCTCTACAAGGTTTTTGAGCTGGCCGGAACGGCCGAAGAGGCTTTAAAGGATCTGCAGAAGAAGAAATAGAACCCCCCTTTGAAAAAGGGGGGCAGGGGGGATTTAAAGCGGTGGCATTGGCCCAAACGGAATTGTTCTGGCGAGCCGGCGCTTTAAATCCCCCCTTGATCCCCCCTTTTTCAAAGGGGGGAAACTCTATGAAGGAAATTTGTGAAATCCTCCCGAACCTTCAAAAGAACGCTCCGCTTCGACAAGCTTCGCGGCGTCGAGCGGGAGGTCGCCCAGCTCCTGAAGGAATTGGCGGCCAATAAATCCTTCTCCCAGCTTCCGCCGGGCCTGCTCGGCGATCTCAAGCTCGGTATCGTCGAGGGCTTGGCCAATGCCTTCCACCATGCTTCGAGCGACGGCAAGAAGCCGGCCTTGCTCCGCTTCGAGGCCAATCCCAAGCGGATCGAAGTGGTGGTCGAGGACCAGGGGCCCGGCTTTTCCTTGACGGCCTTGCTGCGGCGCCGCTCGCCTTCCGAGCTCGAGAGCCGGGGGCGGGGCCTCTTGATCCTGAAGAACCTGTTCGACAGCATTCACTACCGCCGGGGCCGGACCAACCGCCTGATCCTGCGGCGCAAGCTCTCCCGGCCCAAGCGTTTCGACGACGCGATCGAGCTCTTCAACCTCCTGCAGGAAGGAATTCAGCAGCTTCGGCCCAAGCACCAGCTTTACGAGCGCTTCATCGACTTCGTCGTCGGCCGTTTCAACGTCCAGCGGGCCTCCTTCCTTCTGTTCGATGCCGAAAGCGGCCTGCTCAAGGTGGCGACCTCCCGCGGAATCAGCCCCCGAGTCGCCAAGGGCACCGCCATCCAGCCGGGCGAGGGAGTTTCGGGCTTCGTGTTCAAGACCTCGCGGCCGCTGCTGGTCAACAACACCGCCCGGGTGAAGCAGGGCACGCCCAAGCCTCGGCGCCAAGGCTATGACAGCAAGAGCTTCGTCTCGGTTCCGGTGGTGGTTTCGCCGCTCCACTTGGGCGAGGAGACCATCGGCGTGCTCAACTTGACCGACAAGCGCGATGGATCGAGCTTCACCAACGAGGAGCTCAAGCTGCTCAACCTGATGGCAACCCAGGCCGCCACTGCCTTCCGGATCCGCGATTTGATCGACGCGGTCCAGAGCCACGAGCGGGCCAACCGGGAGTGGCAGATCGTTCATGAAATCCAATCCCGGCTGCTGCCCGACAGCTTCCCGGCCGTCGGCGACTTGGAAGTTGCCGGCCGCTGTCAGCTCTCGGCCCGCGGCGGCGGCGATTATTTCGACGTCCTGAAGATCGACAAGGTCCTGCGCGGCGTGGTCGCCGATGTCTCGGGCCACGACGTCGGCTCGGCGATCACGATGGCCTCGTTCCGCTCGATCTTTCGCTCGATGGTTTTCGACCCCAATTCGCCGGGTTATTTGCTGCAAGTCCTGCGCTGGGCCATGCATGAGGATTTGCTCAAGCTCCACCAGTTCATTTCTTGCTGGATCTTCGAGTATAAGGCCGGCGGCAAGGTCAAGGTTTCGGGCGCCGGCCACCCGCCCTTGCTCCATTTCCGGTCCGACCTCAAGAAGTGGCAGACGACCTTCTCCAAGCATCTCCCGCTGGGTTTGGAGGACGAGTCGAAGCCGCAGAATTCCTCGATCGTCATGGGCAAGGGCGACGTCCTGATCCTCTACACCGATGGTCTCTTCGATCCCCGGATGCGGGCCACCGGCTTCGACAAGCAGACCTTCTGCGACTTCATCGAGAATCATCTCCACTTGAACACCGATCAGCTGGCGGGCGAAGTGGCCCGCGAAGTCAAGCCCCACCATTTGGCGCTGGGCAATCCCGACGACATCGCTTTCCTCATCCTTCGCCGGAGGGCCTGATGAGCCGGCTGGACGCCTTCCTCGGCTCGGCCGGGCAGGAGTACCGGCAAATGCGTCCCGGGCTGGAGCGAATCCGAGCCGCTCTCGACTTGGTCGGCCATCCCGAGCGAAGCTTCGCTTCGGTCCTGATCGCCGGCACCAACGGCAAGGGCTCGACCGCTCGGATGGTGGAGTCGGTCCTGCGCCGAGCCGGCCATCGCGCTGGTCTTTATACTTCGCCGCATTTGCTTCGTTTTCCGGAGCGAATCCTGCTCAGTGGACAGGAGGCTTCCGAGGAGCTGCTCGAATCCATCCTCGAGGAATGGGCTGGGCGGGGCTTCTGGGAGGGCGAGGGCCGTTGGCCGGCGGCCGGCGAGCAGCTGACTTGGTTCGAGAAGGCCACGCTCCTGGCCTTCGAGGCCTTTCGCCGGGCCCAGATCGAGATCGCGGTTCTCGAAGTCGGCTTGGGTGGGCGGCTGGACGCGACCAATGCGGTTGATCCGCGGGCATCGGCGGTGACCAGCATCGGCCTGGACCATGCCGAGATCCTCGGTTCCACTCTAGCCGAGATCGCACGAGAAAAAGCCGGTGTTCTGCGCCCAGGCCGGGCCACGGTGCTCGGTTCCTTGGCCCCCGATCTTTTGGCGCTTTATCGGCGCTGGGCGGAAGAGGCCGGCGCCCGATTGATCGAGGCCAAGCTTCCGCTGGGCGGCACCGAGAAGTTTTCCTACGGCCCTTATCGCGACCTGTCGCTGGCGCTGGAAGGCCGCCATCAATTGGCCAATGCCGCGGTCGCGATCGAGCTGCTGACCGCGCTGCAAGAGCAGGGCTTTCCTTGGGAGGAGGAAGCGCTTCGCGAGGGCCTGCGGACGGTTCAGAATCCCGGCCGGCTGCAGTGGCTGCCGGGCGAGCCGCCGCTGCTCTTGGATGGAGCCCACAATCCGCCGGCCTTCCAGGCTCTGGCCGAATACCTCCAAGGGCTGGAGCGAAAGAAAAATGTCTTCCTCATGGCCATGATGAAGGGGAAGGACCCGGCGGCCGCGATGGACACTCTGGGTCCCTTGGCCGGCACTTTCGTTTTCACCGAGCTCGGCGGCTCCCGGTCGCTGCCGCTGGCGGCATGGCAGGATTTGGCGGAAAAAAGAAGATTTCACACGGTCTTTTTCGCCAACCCTCGAGCGGCCCTTGAGGCGGCGCGGGAGCTGGCTGGCCCCGAGGGCCGGGTCATCGTCACCGGCTCCTTATTTTTAGTGGCCGAAATTCTGGGAAATCGCGTTTGCCATTCTAACAACTCGGGTGCTATTGCCGCCCGGCCTCGTTTCCCCTAGGATCGAGGCGAATAGAAATCAAAAGGAGTGTTTATGAAGCGTTTCGCTCTCTTGGCGGCCGTGGCCGCGGTTCTCTTCTCGGTCCAATCCTTTGCCTGCGAAGGCGACAAGAAGCACGAAGGCAAGGACAAGGCTCCTCAAGCCCAGACCGAAACCCCCTCGGCTCCGGTCGCGACGACCCAGACCGGTAAATAATTTTCCCACCGAACAACCCTCCCCCCTCGCGGGGGAGGGAGATTTCGCCGCAGGCGAAATCGGAGAGGGGGCGTGGCAAAGCAAGCATTGACTTAACGCCACGCCCCCTCTCCCCAACCCTCTCCCGCAAGGGGAGAGGGTGAAGAATTTTCTAGCGCGACTTGGCAAATCTGTTAGGACCTCCTGCTCGGAGGAACCCATGACCAAGCTCCCGCTCTTCGGCCTCATCGCCGTCCTAAGCCTCGGCGCCTGCGCCCCCAAAAAATCCGCCTGCACCTACCAGACCGACCCCAAGGGGATTCAAATCGGCTGGACCGCCTTCAAGTTCACCGAAAAGCTGGCGGTCAAGGGCCGCTTCAACAAGTTCCAAGCCATGGGCCCCGGCTCGGCCGACAGCTTGGAGAAGCTGCTCACCGGCCTTCACATGGACATCGACGGGGCCTCGGTCGAGACCGACAATCCCGGCCGCAACGCCACCATCCAGCAATTCTTCTTCGAGAAGTTCAATCCGCCTTCGTCCATCCACGCGATGGCGACTAAAGTCGAAGGCGACGACCTGAAGGGCACCCTCACGATCAACCTCAAGTTGAACGGCGTCGCCAAGGACGTGGCCTTTCCCTACACCGTCGCCGCCGACGGCACCTTGGAGGCCAAGGGGACAATCGATATGATGGATTTCGGGCTTCAACCGGCTTTCGATTCGCTGCACCAGGCCTGCGAAGACCTGCACAAGGGGCCCGACGGGGTTTCCAAGACCTGGACCCAGGTCGACCTTTCGGTCAGCGGGAAGTTCCAAAAATCCTGTTCTTGAGCTTGGGCTCGCGGTCGAGCACTTCTTCCCAGCGCCAACGGTTCCGCGAGGTGATGCCGACCTCGTTTAGCTCCCTTTCGTTCCACCAGGCCTCGGTCGTGCCGAAGCGCTGGGCCATTTCACCAACCGAAGGATGGCCGGGCTGCCCTTTGCGGTACTCGAAAAGGATCTGGCCGAGGCTGCCGGGCTGGGCCAAATAAAGAGCCAGCTTCCGGGCATCCTGGGAATGGGGCTGCAGGTAGAAGCTCCGGCCGAAGCGAATCCGCTTCCAGTCGAACTCGGGATGGAAGGTTCGATTGGCGGCTTCGATCAGCTGGGCTTGGGGAATTTCCAGCGCTTCACTCAAGAGGCTCAAGACCCGCGGAGTCGGATAGTCTTGATTGGTTTCAAGCCGGCCCAGGGCCTTCACGCCGATGCCGGTGCGGGCTTCGAGGTCGGCCAGGTTCTGGTAGCCCAGCGGGTTCTTCCGGGCGGCGAAGATCTTCCAGCCCAAGCCGCGGCGGCCGGCGGCGCTGCCGGCGTGGAACCGGAGTCTTTCGACATCGGAATCTCTCTCCAAGTAAATGGGATAGCGCGGCAGCAGCCAGAGGCGCTCCTCGAGGTCGGGGAAGCGTCCGCGGTTGGAATCGACCACCAAGTCACGGACGTCGGCCCGATAAATTTCGGCGAGGGCCCGCAAGACTTTGAAGGACATCTTGGGCGTCGATTCCTCGTAATCCCGGATGCCGGTCCAGAGGCAGGGCTCACCGGTCATTTCGGTCACCATGGCGGCCACCGCGCTGCGGCCGAGGCCGGCATCCTCGCGCAGCTTTCGCAAACGCGCGGGCAAAGGAAGCGCGGTGGCTCGCGGCGTCCAAGGGCCCAGACGGCGGCCGGCTTCGGCGGCGTTTTCTTGATAACGGTCGAGCGTTTCCAGCCAAGGCCGGACCGGGCCGGTCGACAGGCCGCGGGCTTTTAGGAACCGGTACCAATCCTGCCAAGTGCGGTCGTTGGGCTCGTGGAGGCCTTGCTCGGCCTCGCGCCAATGCTGGGTCGAAAATCCCTCGCGCTGGCTCAGCTCGTTGGCGCCGATCGGCTCGGCTTGACCTTTGCGGTAGCCGAAAAGAGTTTGGCCGAGAGTCCCGGGGTTTTTGGCGTAGGTCCGAACCAAGTCGGCATCCTTGGAGTTGAGATCCAGATGCAGGCTTTGGCCCGGAAACAGCGCCGCCATGTCGAGCTCGGGATAGAAGGTGCGGTTGGCGGCGTCGATCAATTCCTGGGGACGGAATCGAAGCGTTCGCGCTAAGCCTTGGACGGCTTGCCAGGAGGGGTAGCGCCGATTCTCCTCGGCGTCGACCAGGCCCGATTCCATTCCAACCGCCTCCCGAAAGTCCCGGGTGTAGAAATATCGAAAGGGATCCTTGCGCCGCGAGAAAACCAGCCAACCGAAGCTGTTTCGCCGCGGGTCGCGCCGGGCGAAATGCTCCAATCGGCGGAGGTCCGATTTGTCCTCGAGGTAGATCGGGTAAGATTCGGTGGTCCAGGCCTTTTCCTCGATTTTGGGGAAGCGGGTTCGGTTGGACGCCGCGATCAAGTCGCGGATGTCGGCTTGATAAATCTCGGCCAAGGCTCGGAGGGTTTTCAGCGGGATGGCCTGGGCCGAGGAGCGCTCGTAAGTCAGGATCGTCTTGGCTTCCTTGGCTTCACCGGTCAGCTTGGCCACCCGCTCGGCGACCTGGGATGGCGACAGCCGGTAGCTTTCGCGCAGGTTTCGCAGGTGTTGGGGCAGCGGACCCAGCCGGGCCGGCGGACGCCAATATCCGTGGAGGCTGAGCTCATGGGACCGAGCCGCCGGGCTCGGCGGCGCTTGCTGGGGACGGCGGTGATAGACGAGCTTGGAGCCGTCCATCAGCCGGACCTCGGCGTTTTGCAGCCAAGGATGACCCTGGAAAATGCGGTCCATCCGAATCTCGATGTCCAGCATTTGGCTTCGGCTCGAGGTGTGGGTGTAGGACCGGTCGTAGATCTCGATCGCCAGGCGGCTGCAGTCCTCGGGCACCCGGATTTCGGCGATGCGGTCGAGGATGAAGGTCGGCAAGGGAGCGGAAGCGGCCGGCGCTTGACGTGGGGCGCTGCTGGAGCCGGTATCGTCGAAACTTTCCATCATCAAGATCGGAACGCCGGGTCCGCCGGCAAAGGCGGCAGCTCGGGCCCCGGCAAAGCGGCGAAAGCGGGGAGCGGCGGATTGAATGCGGAACTCGAGCTCCCTTTGCCGAGTCGCGTGGGCCTCGCCCAAGGCGCTGGAGAGCACCCGACCGCCGACCTTGAGCTGGAGCAGGGTGACCACCGAATCGAGCAGCGAATCGTCGAAGCTGCCGGCTGCGCGGAGTCCCCAGCGCGCCTCCAGCCCATGAGCCGCCATCAACCCGCCTAGCATGGCGCCGTCTTGTATAAGTCTTGGCAGTGGCACCCGGGCGCCGAGGCCGGCGGTGATCGACCGCGCCGTTGCTCCGCCGACTTTCAACATGCCGAGGGAAATGTAGCTGGTCGCCAATTCTTGGCCGAAGCCAGGCTCGGGAAAGTTCCGGCCCAGCGCCCGGCGGGCGCCTCGCCCCAGGGCGACGAAGGCCGGCGCTTCGAGGGCGAAGCCGCCCAAGCTAGCCAGGCTTTTCGCCGCGAAGCCCCGAGTGAGAGCGGATTCCGGGGCGGACAGTAAACGGAAGAGCAAGGCGCCGCGGGTCAGGCCGTAGACGGCTTGGGCCCCGGCCATCGCGATGAGACTCGAGGGTTCGGTGGCTTCGCGGAAGAAATGGCCGGCGAGGACTTCGGCTCGGTCGCCGAAGTTGCCGCGGCCGAGGAGGGCCTCGCGGCGGCGAAGGGCTCTCGCGATAATGGGATTTGTAGCCAGGGGCTTTAGCCCCGCCTCTCCGATTGCGGTTGGAAGAGCGGGGCTGAAGCCCCTGGCTCCACGAGTGGCGATAGCTTCGTAAATCGCAAGGGCTTTTGCCTCCCGCCCAGCTTTTTCTTCCCGCCCGGCCAGGTGGAGCAAGCCTTCGCCGAGGAGCTCGGAGTCTTTTTCCCGGCTCAAGGCTTCGAGCGCGCGGCGGGTCGAGGGGGCCCAAGCGGCTTGGCTCAGCAGCCCGGTGCAAATTTGCCGAGCCCCCTCCATTTTTATCTTCCTCTTTTATCCTTGCTGGCCGCCGGCTCGGCGACGGGCCGTCCGGTGAGCTCGGCATATTGCTGGTTGAGCTGCTGGACCAAGGCGCTGCGCAGCGCCGGCCCGCGCGGTGCGGGATTATCCGGAATGAGGGTCTCATAGCGGAGCGGCTCGCCGAAACGGAAGACGTACTCCCGGCCCAGAGCCGCGCCGCGGCGCAGGAAGGCGTCGCCGTTCTGCTTGGGGAAGATCACGCCGCCGTTGACCATGCCGATGGGCAGGATCGGAACGCGGGCGGCTTCCATCGTCATCGCCACGCCGGGCTTGCTTCCGTAAATCGGGCCCTCAAAGCGATCGCCGTTCTCGCGGTAGCGGACCGGATTGCGGGTTCCGCCCGGGAACACGATGATCGAGCGGCCGGTCTCCTGGATGAAGCGGCCGGCATTGCCCATCACCGCCATGGCCGCCCGGCGGTCGGATCGGTCGATGGCGAGATGGCCGTATTGGTCCATCGGGCCGAGCAAGGCCCGGATCGCGCCGAAGGCCGGCGGCTTGGGGAAAGGATCGAAAAATTTGCGGTCGGCCATGAAGAAAGCCCGAATGCCGTAGTCGTGGAGCACCGAGGGCACGTTCATGAACTCGGCGCCGCTGTCGTGGGTCGGAGCGGCGACCAGCGGGGTGTTGCCGACCTCGCGGGCGTTTTCGCTGTTCTCGATCCGCAGCCGGGTTTGGGTGCGGTCGAGCATCCGCCAGCCCCAGCTTCGGGCGTGGAGGGTCAAATAGAGGTCGGGCGTGGGGTCGAATTCGCCCAGCCGCTTGGCGACGCTGACGATGCCCAAGGTGTCGTCCAGCAGATAGCGCCAAAGGGCGCCGCGGCTGAATTCGGCGCTGGCCTGCCAGCCGCGCGGCTGGATCACGGTGCTGTTGCCGTCGCGGCGGATCACCATGTCGGGGAAGATTCGGCCTTCCCAGCGGGTCGGGGTGATATTGTGGAGGTTGAGCGTGGTCTCGACGGCTTGGCGGTAGCTCTGCCAGGCCGCTTCGTAGCCCTCGGCCTCGCTGACGTGAAGCTGGTTGTGCTCGGGGTTGGCCGGATCGCGGCGCCGTTCGTTCCATTGGCGGACGAAGTCGTAGTAAGCGGTCTGAGTTTCGAGAAGATTGCTCTTCAGGTCCTTGCCCTGGTCGCGGAGCTGGAAATAGTAGTCGGCCTGCTCGAGCAGGGTGTCGCGGCCCTGAGCGTTGTCGCGGCCGGCGAGGGTGGCGCCCATCCGCTCCAGCAAGATTCGCTCGGTGCGGCTCAGCTCCTGGCGGTTGGCCCGCTTGCTTTCGATCTGGTCCAAAAGCTTCAGGCGGGCTCGCACGGTTCTTTGGAGGCGACGGAGGCCATCGGCCAACACCGGTGGTTGGCCGTCCATGAGACCTTCTTGGCCCAAGCGCATGTTGAGCTCGGTCAAGCGGCGGACGAGGATTTGGCCGGTGCGCGACTCCAGCACCTGGTCGATCAGGTCGAGGTCCCGGAGCATCCGGGTGTTTTCCTCGGCCTTGCCGGCGACGCCCTGGTTGGCGCGGACGGTCGATTCGAGCCGGTTCCTTTCGGCGGTCAGCTCGCGATTTCCCTCGGCGCTCGGATAGAGCTCCTCGATGCCGCGGAACCGGGAAGCGATGGCGGTCTCGACCGAGAGGTCGACCGGCCGGGCATAGGGCGCGAAGGCTTCACCGATCGACGGAACCTCGCGCTGGTATTCGGGCATGGTGCCCAAGGTCAGCCAAAGCGTTCGCAGCAGGTTGGCCCGGGTCGTCGCGGACCGGCCGTTGCTTTCGGCGCTCAAATCCATCAAGGCATTGGCCGGGACGAATTGGGTCGCGTGGACCGTCGGTCCTTGGCGTAAAGGCAGCGGCCGGTCGGGCTTGGGCCAGAGCCGATAGGCGTTGAGGCTCGAGGTGACCAACAGGTTTTGGGGCCGGCCGGTCATGGCCGCGGCCCGGTCGGCGATGTTGAAGCTGCGGCCACCCTGGGGCGGACTCAGGATCGAGGAGATCGCCGGATAGGGATCGTAAGCGAAGGGATTCACCAATGAAGTGATCGCCATGGTCAGCTCGTCGTAGACCGCCGCGCTGCGCGCGCCCGGACGGAGGCCCGGCAGGTCGCCCGAAGCCATGGCTCGGGCCAGGTTGGTGACCGAGGTGTCGTACTCCAGCGCCGAATCGGCCACCGGCTCGGTCAGCAGGTCGATGGCCCGCTCCATCACCGGTCCGACCAGCTTGCCCAGGCCTTCCTTAGCGCCGATTCGCATGGCGTCGCGCGAGGAGGCCAAAGGCCCCAATTGGGCGGCCCGGGCGAAAGGCGTGCCACCCTGGAGGAAGTCGAGCCAAGAATTGTGATTGCCGGCGGCGACCACCGGTTCGCCTCTCACCAAATTGCGAACGTTGGGGTCGACCACGAAGCTGGATCCGGTATTGCTGGCCACTTCCGAAGACCAATTCAGAAAGTGCCGGTCCATGACCGCGGTGGTCTCACCGCGCTCCAAGGCGCTGAACAGCGCGGTGGCCCGCAAGGAGCTTCTCCACAGGATGGGCCAGCCGGCGGCGAGAGACTCTCGCAGGTTGTGGCGCGAGGAGGAGTCGACCTTGTCGACGAAGGGCAGCATCAGGGGGCTGACCGCGCGGAAGTCTCCGCCCGGGATCATCACTTCGTCGTGGGAATGGCGAATGAAGGTCCGAAGCTCGGCGATCCGTTGGGCCGCCACTTGGAGGTTGCGGCCGGCGTCGCGGCTGTTGTTGCCGCGGGTTGCGGGATTTTCGAAATTTTTGATGGCATTGTCGGCCGCGGTTTTCAGCTCCTGGAAGCGCTCGCCATGGCGGAGGTTCAGTTCGGTGCGGCCGGCGACCCGGCGCAGCTCTTGCAGCTGGGCCTCGTTGACGATGTTGATGTTCTCGAAGCTGAGCTTCATCGACCGCCAATAATCGTTGCCGAGCTCGTTGAAATGGCTTTCGGCTTGGTTGAGCTGGAGTCTCAGGTCGGCGACTTGGAGATTGACCGCTTCGCGCTCGTTGAGCTCCCAGAAGGCCTCGTTGGCCTTTTCGATCGAGCGGAAACCCTCGCGCAGTTGCCGGGTCGTCTCATGGAACTCGGGATAGTATTGGGATTGGGCCTGCCCGGCCCTTTCGACGATCGCCGGGTCCAGCGCTTCGAAGCTCCAGCGGTCCGCCGGCAGGCGGTCGATCAGCTCGAGCGCCGCCTGCTCGTAACGGCGCTGAACCGCCAGCGGCGGCATCGAATCAAAGCCGAAGATCCGGATCGCCGAATGAAAAGCCCGGCTCAAGGGGCCGCGGGCTTCGATCAAGTCCATTTGCTCGGCCGCTCCCAAGAGCGCTTCGGCATGGCCGCGAAGGTCGCCTTCCAGTCCAGGCAGCATGCGGCGAACCGACCCGACCAGCTCGGCCCGGCTTGCGTCCTGCAATCCGCGGTTGAACAATTCTTGACGGGCGGCCTCGACCAGGAAAATTCGGGAACGCAGGGGGTCGCCGAGGTAACGGTTCATCGCGATCCGCAGACGGCCGACCGATTTGGTGTAGGCGATATTGGCGGTGTTGGACAGGCTCTTGATCTCTTGCTCGTAGGCCTGGCGCTGGGCGACGTCCTCGGTGCCGGCGATCTCGGCTCGGATCCTCGCGATGTCGGCCTTAGTGCCGGGCGTGGTTTCGTTGCCGAAAAACCTTTCGCGCTGCTGGGCGATCTCATTGTGGAATTGGTCGACCGCTTGGCGGACGGCGGCGGTTTCCTCGAGGCCGCGCAGCAAGGGGTGCTCCAGAATGCGATGGAGCCGCTCCTGGCGGAAGGCGTGGGCGTTGCGCGCCATCGAGTGAACGGTTTCGGGTTCGATCCCGACTTCACGGAGCCGGCTGTCGCTCAAGTTCCGAAAAGCTTCTTCACTGCTCCAATCCCGGGTTCGCTCCCAAAGCAAGCGAGCCTCCGCGAAATCGGAGCCCGAGCCCGGGGTCAGTCGCTCCAGCGCCCGATGGTAGTCGGACGCCAGGTCGTTGACCCGCTGGAAATCGAGAGTCGGCAAGCCTTGCAGGACCGGCTCGAGCGCTTCCCGCTGCCGGGCTTGGAATTCGAAGACCCGCTGCATCAGGTCGAGGAATTGGCCCTGGATCTCGGGCGAGTGGCGCAGCTGGGCGGCTCCCCAGCGCAAGAAGGCCAGAGCCCGGCGGTTTTGGCCCAAGGCTTCGGCCCGCAGCATGCCTTCGCGGACCGAGCGCGGCGTTGGCGAGGGCCGTTCGATGGGCGGCTGGCTCAGTGGCCGGCTCACGTCGGTCCAGGCGTTCCAGTTGAGCTTGGCCGCCAGGTTTTGGAAGCCCTTGATGAGACCGGCGGTGCGGCCGGCGCGACGGCTTGACGGACGGGAGCGAGGACCGGAGCCGGGAGGCGGCGTCGACAGCGCCGGCGGCGGGGTCGAGACGGCCTCGGACGGCGGCGCGCTGGGGCCGGAGCCTCGACCGCCGGTGGGATCGATCATCATCAAGACATGGTCCAAAGCCGGAGCTCGCTCGCCGCCGGGCAGCGGGGCGCCGTTGGCCGTGACCATTTCGGGGCCGAAGAGATTCCCGAAACCGCCGTTCGCCGCGTCCGAGCCGCGTTCGCGGGCATGCGAAGTCAGATCGCCGCGCAGGTGCAGCTCTTGATTCATCCGGCCCAAGCCCGGCGCCGCCCGGTGCAGCAAATTGCCGGCGACGTTGAATTGCAAAAGCATCACGGCCGAGTCGAGCAGGGTGGTGGCACCGTCGACCCGTTGGCGCAGGCCGAGGCGGGTCTCCGCTTCGTGGCCCAAGAGAATGCCGCCGAACATGCCGGCCTGGTTGAAGGCGCCTTGCATCGGCGTCGCCGCCATTCCCGGCGTCATGCCCTGGACTCGGCGATACAGTCCCGAGCTCAAGGCTCCGCTGGCCCGCAGCGCGCCCAAGGTGATGTAGCTCGCGGCGACCTCGTGGCCGACCGCGCCCAAGCTCCAGTCCTGGCTTTGGCCGAAGCCGGCATTGGCCAAGCGGGTGAAAGCGGTGAAGCTCGGCGCTTCGACCAAGTAGGCGCCGGTCGAGGCGGCCAGGCGGGCGCCGGCGCCGCGAGTCAAAATGGAAGCTGTCGGCGAAGCCGCTAAGCGGGAGAGCAGGGCCATCCGGGTCACGCCGAAAACCGCTTGGGCGCCGGCCATGCCGATCAGCGCCGAGGGGCTGGAAGCCTCGCGGACGAAACGGCGAGCCAGGACTTCGGCCCGAGCGCCGGTGTCGCCGGAGCCCATCAGGGCGTCGCGTCGCGCGACACTGCGCGCTCGGATGGGGTCGAGCTCGGAACGGCCGTTCAATTCATCGGCTTGGGCTTGATAAATCGCCAGGGCCAATTCATCGCGGTTGTCGCGTTCGAGGCGGCCGGCCAGGTTGAGCAGGCCCTCGTGGAAGAGCTCGGCGTCGGCCTCGCGGCCGAGGCTTTCAAGCTCGCGCCGGGCCGAAGCCGGCAAATGGGCGCCCAATTGGGCTTGAAGCTGAGAATGAAAGGAAAGGTGATGGCTTTCCGCCGAAGGTAGAGATCCCGAACCTTGCCCCGAGGTCCCCAATCTTAGCTGCAAATCGGTCGTCATGACTCCCTCTTAACCGGATTCCATGGGCTCAAAACCCTTTCCGTCTTACCCCGAAAAAGGCTCTGGATCTGCGTCAGCCGCCGGCTTCCCCTGCCGGCTCAAGCGCAAAATCCTTTTCAAATGCCCAGAAATTAAAGTAAATCTTGCTATATCGAATTTCGTCCGACGGCGACTTTTGTTGCGTCATTCCTTCGTCATTTCAGGAGCTTAATATGGCCTTGTTCCCCACCGTCCGGTTGCGCCGCCTTCGCGAGAATCCCCTGGTGCGCGACTTGGTCCGGGAAACGCGGGTTCACCCCGCGTCGCTGGTGATGCCGATGTTCATCAAAGCGGGCAAAAAAGAGCGGCGTCCCATCGCGGCCATGCCTGGAATTTTCCAATTTTCTCCGGACGAGGCTCTGAAGGAATGCGAGGCTTTGGTCAAGTCCGGAATCCGCTCGGCGCTGCTTTTCGGCATCCCCGAAACCAAGGACGCGGTGGCCAGCTCGGGCCGGGGCGAGAGCGGGGTGGTTCAGCAGGCTTTGCGGCTGATCAAGAAGGAAATCCCGGAGCTGCTGCTGGTCGCCGACGTCTGTCTCTGCGACTACACCGACCACGGCCATTGCGGCATCGTCCAACAGGAGGGGGCGGGCTTCCGGGTCGACAACGATGCGACGCTCGAGGTTTTGAGCCAAATCGCCGGCAGCATGGCCCGGGCCGGCGCCGACTTGATCGCCCCCAGCGACATGATGGACGGACGCATTCAGAAGATCCGGGACGAGCTCGACGCCGCCGGCTTCAAGCACCTGCCGATCCTCTCCTACGCGGTCAAATACGCCAGCGCCTTCTACGGCCCTTTCCGCGAGGCGCTGGACAACGCCCCGCGCTTCGGCGACCGCCGCGGCTACCAGATGGATCCGGCCAATGCCCGGGAGGCCTTCCGGGAGGCCGAGCAGGATCTGGAGGAGGGGGCCGACATCCTCATGGTCAAGCCGGCTTTGAGCTCGCTCGACATTCTCCGCGGGCTTCGCGAGCGCTTCGATGTTCCGCTGGCCGCCTATCAGGTCAGCGGAGAGTACGCGGCGATCAAGCATGCCGCCCGGGCTGGCGCCTTCGACGAGCGGGCGGCGGTCATGGAGACTTGGACGGCCTTGAAGCGGGCCGGCGCCGATATCCTGATCAGCTATTTCGCGAAGGAATATGCGAAGGAGCTGTAGGGTGTCATTCCGAGGAGCAAAGCGACGAGGAATCCCTGCGGAGGGCCTTTACGCCAAGGAGCTCCGTAGGGATCCCTCACTCCGTTCGGGATGACAGGGCCAGGGACGGCGTCAGAATTAGCCCTCCCGACCACAACTCCCGGGTGTTAAACTGCCGATATCTGTAGGGAAATGGGCAGGAATGCCCCGCAAGGAAAACGGAGGATTTAGTGGAGGTTTACTCGACTAAGTCCCCGATTTCACAAGCCAATCCTTCGTCCCTTTGGCCGAGAGCTCCGGCGAAAAAACCGAAGAAGCCACCCCGAAAAGGCTCCGCGAGGCCCGTAAAAAAGGCCAGGTGCCGAAGAGCCGGGACGTCAGCACCATCGCTGTCCTTTTGGCGATGTTCGGCATCATCGCCCTGGGCATGGGGGCGGCCACCAACGAGCTGCGCGAGTTGATGAAGCTTTGCTTCGACGCCGTGATTTCCCACGAGGCGATGGACGGGACCAAGATTTGGGCCTTGGGCAAGGCCTGCGTGCTCACTTTCGCCAAGATCATCCTTCCGATCGCGGTGGCCGGCGCCGTCGTCGCCGCCTTTGTCGGCTTCATGCAAGTCGGCTCGATCTTCTCGATGGAGCCGCTCAAGCCCCAGATGAAGAAGCTCAACGCCCTCGAAGGCTTGAAGAACATGTTCAAGACCCAGACGATCATCGAGCTGGTCAAGAACATCGCCAAGATCTTCGTCGTCTTCTACCTCGCTTATTCGACGGTCGACGACCACATCTACCACATCCTCCAGACTGCCACGATTCCGATCCAAAGCTCGGCCATGATCGGCGGCGACATGCTGAGCAGCTTCATTTTCAAGGTGCTGCTGGCCTTTTTGGTGATTTCGGTCATCGACTTCATGGTCCAGAAAAAGCAGTTCATGAAGCAGATGCGGATGACCAAGGACGAGGTGAAGCGCGAGTACAAGCAGGACGAGGGCGATCCCCACATCAAGGGCCACCGCAAGCAATTGCATCGCGAATTCGCCTTCAGCGACGCCAAGGCGGCGGTGAAGTCGAGCGACGTCGTGGTCGCCAACACCGTCCACGTCGCGGTCTGCATGAAATACGACCGGGAGACGATGGTCGCGCCCGAGATCACGCTCAAGGGTCAACGGGCCTTTGCCGAGATGATCAAGCAAGTGGCGACCGACGAGGGGATCCCGATCATGCGTAACGTCCCGCTGGCTTGGGCGCTTTTCGATTTGGAAGAAGGGGCCGAAATCCCCGAGGAGCTCTACAACGGCGTCGCCGAGGTGCTGGCCTACGTTTACCGGATGAAGCAGATCAAGGAGGCGGAGAGCCAGGGCCGAGGCCGGGAGATCCATTATATTTAATCAACGTTCTCTAAAAGGAACCGATAAGTATTTCAGTTGATATTCCAAGGCTTTGATGACAATTTCCTTGGAAAAGGAGAGGAAAATGAAACCCCAAATAACGGTATGGCTGACTTTGGCGGCTTTGGCCCTGGGCCTAGGCGCTTTTAAGGCGGGCGATGCCGGCGCCGCGGTTTCAATCCAAAAAAAGAGTCCGACCACCCTCGCGGCCAAGCGCTGCGAGAAATGCCGTCGCGGCGATGACGGCAAGATGGTCTGCGAACCCGTTCCTTGCCCCTAAGCGACAAGCAAGGTAAACCCTTCTCGTGAATTCCTCCCGAGTCTTTCAGCATAGCTTCAGGCTTTTGGTTGCGGTCTTGGCGCTGTCCGGCGCCTCCTGCGGCTCTTTCACCGCCGAAGGCGGCATCCCGGCCCAGGCCCTGATCCTGGTCACCGACTCCGCTGGAAATCCGGTGCCCGGGGCCACGGTTTGGGTGCCGGCCGATTCGGGCCAAGCGCCCGGCACCGACACCACCGGCTTGGCCTGCCCGCCGCCACCGGCGCCGGTTCTCTTCGCGTCCTGCACCGGTTCGGATGGGATCGCGCTTCTGCAGTGCGCCGACGGCGTGGTGTTCCTGTTTCAATACGCCAAGGACGGCGTGGAGGGAACGGTCAGCGGGGAATGCGGGAACGGAGATATTTTGCCGGCGCCGCTTCCGTAGCGGCACCCCTTGCGGGTGCCCAGGAGGTTGATCGTCGCCGGCGCCGCCAATGGAGCGACCGCAAGGGTCGCCCCTACCATTGCGCAACTCTAAGCCCTGAGTACCGATACTTTTGAAAGAAAAGGGGGCCCTTTTCGCGCTTGCGGAGGTCCCCTTGACACCCCCCGTTCGAACCGGTGGCGCCCAACGCACCGGGTCAACCACCACCGATTCCGATTTTCTCGACGTCGATCAATTATTGCGCGACCCGGCTCACGCCGATCCGCGACATTTCGCCAGCCAATGGCGGGAGAGCCAGGCCTTTCGTCTCGAGCATTCGACTCTCTACTTGGCGCTCGATGCCTT
This sequence comes from bacterium, assembly GCA_035281585.1. NCBI lineage: Bacteria > bacterium. The sequence goes on along the minus strand of DATEDP010000016.1, from coordinate 2,804 downwards.
AAGAGCCTTTTTTGCCGGCAGCGGCGAGTCGGTCAGCGAGGGCCAGACCACCACACTCCGCGAATTTCGGACCTATGCCGAAGCCCATCCCGACGGCATCGAGGCGCTGGCGCTGCGCAATTTGCGAAGCGCGCTGGCCGAGCTGCACGGCGAGCGGGAGCGGCAGGCTCAAGCCGTCTTGGAGATCGTCGGCCGTCCGCCGCCGGCCGCAGCGCCGAGCGCTCCGGCGCGGAGCCCCTCGCGCAGCGCCGCCGAGCTCCAAGCGATCACCGGCAACATTCATTTTGCCGATGCCGCCCTCCGGACTCTCCCGAGCTACTACACTTTGGGCGTCCTGCCGCGGGAGGGACTCAATCAATTGCAGAATGCCGACGCCGGCGTCTCGCTCGGCGCCGAATTTCGGATCGGGGATTTCAACCTCTTCGCCGACGGCTACTTCGGCGCCAATATCGTGTCCGACGGCGCGCCCGATGCCCGCTACCACCGCTTGGGGCTTCGGGTCGGCTTCGTCGAATACGGCAATGCCCTCGGCGGCCGGCGCGGCGAGAGCGGCTTCTATGGCTCCTTCCTGATCGGCGGCCGCTCCCGCACCGGCATCGGGATCGGCGCCGGTTGGTGCGACCGGCTCCAGGCGGCCGACGGCAGCACGGCGCCCTGCGACAATTCGACTTTTCAGATCCTGGCCTTCAACGACAGCGAGCTGGCGAGCATCGGCTACGGCCCCTTCGAGCTCGGCGTCCGCAGCTTGTTCAACAACCAGGCCTTCTTCGTGAACACCGCCCCGACCGGCCTTTCCTCGACCAACCGGGTGCCGCTGGAGTTCTCCCTGACCTGGCATTTGACCTCGCCCCAACGGGCCGACGGCGCGGCGGTTCCGCATCCCGAAGCCACTTGGCCCGGCGTGACTTTCACCGGCCTGCGGATGTTCAACAATTTTTGGCTCAATAACTACCGGCGCCTCCAGGAGTCTTCCTATGAAGGCCTGCGGATCATCTCGCTCCAGGGTGACGTCGCGAGCCGCGGAAATTACGCCCAAACCAACCTCGGCACCTTCTTCAACGGAGTGCTCGGCGGTCTGGACGAGTCGGGAATGGCTCGCCGTCTCCAAGGCGGATTGCGCCACGGCGATACCGCCCAGCGCGTCGCGCTCGGCTCCCTGATGGGCTTGGAAATGCTGACGCTGGCGATCGGCGCGGCCGCGGTGCCCGGCGAGCGCTTCGACAGCGCGACCGGCCAGGTCCACATCGATTTGCAGGGTCAAGCCTTCCAATTGGCTTGGCCGACCGTCCTGACCCGCGACGCCTTGGCGGTGCTCGGCGCAGTCGGCGCCTTCGGCGACACCGAGCAGGTGATCCGCCAGGGGACCAGCGCCCCCGGCTTCGCCCACTTCGCCATCGCCCATGGTCTGCTGACCCTCGGCGGCCTGGTCCTGATTTTGACCAGCGGCGACGGCAGCGGAAACGGCTTCTTCAATATGTCGATTCTGGGCAACCAGCCGCCCAACACCCGGGTCATCGAGGTCGCCGGCAGCGCCTATGATTATCCGAACCAGCGTTCGCAGTATATCCGGCTGGAGACCGGGACCATGGCCCTCGGCTACGGCCTCACCGGGCTGCTCGATTTCGTCCTCGGCCACTACTTGCAGTACGTTCCGGCCCAAAATCGCCGGCTCCAAGAAGAGCTGAACCGCCGCGGCGGCTCCGAACCCGCCACCTCCGATGCCCGGCCCAGCGTCCGGTTGGGCTTGGAAAGCGACGCCCAGACCCGGGTCATGGTGACCGCCGAAGGTCGATTTTAACTTGCCTAAACTTTAGGCACAGGCCGGGAAAGGGCTGAAAAATTAAAGTCTCCCTGCCGCCTTTGACGGGATGCGCCATAAGCCGGCGATTTCTCATGCTTATCGCCAGCAACCTTCCCCCAAATGAGCCGACAAATTGATTGAGAGGGGGCACCAGGTGGAGCGTGGGATAAAAATGCGCCACGGCTGAGGTGTCTTCGGCTCTTATCCATTCGGAGGCACATCATGAGTCCGCCCACTGGCGTTAAAGGGGCTGGCGGCAGTCCCAACATTCCCGCGATCAGTCCCTCGGAAGAGCGCAAAAGCTACCTGCAAAGCTCCGAATTTTTCCTCGATCCCTCGAACACCGCCGATCCCCGCCACCTCCAAAAGAAATGGGAGGAGGACCCCGAATTCCGTCGCAGCCATCCCAAGCTGATGATCCTGCTCGACGCCTTTCAGCGCTTCATGAACCGTGACGCCCGCATCACTCCGGCCAAGCTCCAGGAGGAGGTCGATGTCTGGAAGAACGATCCTGAATTTTCCAAAGACCCGCTGAACCAAGTCGTTTTGGCCAACATGCACCGCATCCTCGGCCGCTTCGAGGATCCGGGCAACGCCGACCAAGCCTCCAAGCTCCGCCAAACCTTGCCGGCTCTGCCCAAGCCGCCGGCGCCGGCCAAGCCGGCCGCGACCGCCGCAGCCGTAGCCGCCCAGGACGAAAAGAAAGACTCGGGACCGCCTCCGGGCTGGCGCTTCAACGCGGTCACCGGCAACTTCCATTTCGTCGACGACACCTTCCGCATCGTTCCCAGCATCCTGACCCTGGGCGTGATTCCCAAGGAAGGCTTCGGCCAAAACCAAAGCTCCGACGTCTCGATCGCTCTCGGCACCGAGTTCAGCTACAAGGATTTCGGCTTCTTCGTCGAAGGATTCTACCAGGACGCCAAGCCCCTGAGCGTGCTCAACAGCGCCTCGCCGACCTTGGGCGACCCGGTTTATAACGCCAAGTTCGGACAGTCCGGAG
>DATEDP010000015.1 GCA_035281585.1 bacterium | reverse complement strand
ACCAACGTGCTGAAGGCGGCCCGCGAGAAAGGCATGGAGCCCAAGGCCTACTGCGACGAGATGCGCGGAAAATTCACCGAGATCTGGCAGAAGCTCGAGATCAGCTACGACGACTTCATCCAGACCAGCGAGCCGCGGCATCACCGGGCCACTCAAAAGCTGTTCGACGCCATCCATAAGACCGGCGACATCTACGAAGGGCTCTACGAAGGCTGGTACTGCGAGTCCTGCGAGGCCTTCTACACCGAGAAGGACTTGGTCGAGGGCCTTTGCCCCCATCACAAGACCAAGCCCAAGTGGTTGAGCGAGAAGAATTTCTTCTTCAAGCTCTCCAAGTACCAGCAACCTTTGCTCGAGCATATCCGGAAGCATCCCGAGTTCATCCTGCCCGAGATCCGGCGCAACGAGATCCTTCGCCTGATCGAGGGCGGCCTGGACGACATCTCGGTCTCGCGCTCCGGCTTCGAATGGGGGATCTCGCTGCCCAACGATCCGACCCACGTCGTCTACGTCTGGTTCGACGCGCTGATCAATTACCTGACCGCGGTCGGCTATGCCGACGACCCGGCCCGCTTCGAGAAATGGTGGCCGGCCGACGTCCACGTCATCGGCAAGGACATCACCCGCTTCCACTGCGTCATTTGGCCGGCCATGCTGATGAGCGTGGGGCTGGCCCTGCCCAAGACCGTCTTCGGCCACGGCTTCGTCTATTTGAAAGGCGAAAAGATGAGCAAGTCGCTGGGCAACGTCGTCACCCCGCTCGACGTGATCGACGTCTACGGCGCCGACGCCCTTCGTTATTATTTGCTGCGCGGCTCAAGCTTCGGCGCCGACGGCAACTTCACTTGGGACGATTTCATCAAGCGCTACAACGCCGACCTGGCCAACGACATCGGCAACCTGCTCAACCGCTCGCTGGGCATGGCCAAGAAATATTTCGGCGGAACGATCGCCAAGGGCGAGGAGGCCGACGCCGACCGCGACCTGATCCAAAAGGCCGGCGCCACCGGCAAGAAGGTCCGCGAATCGATGGACTACCTGAAGGGCGACCTCCAATACCATCTGGCCTTGGAGGCCATTTGGGAGCTGATCGGCGCCGCCGACAAGTACATCGACGTCAGCGCGCCCTGGACCTTGAAAAAAGACGGCAAGGAAGAACGGCTCAAGCAGGTCCTGCACAACGTCTTCAACTGCCTGCGCCTGATCGGCCTTTGGGTCGCGCCTTTCATGCCGGCGACGGCCGAGAAGATCTACGCTCAGCTCAACTTGAGCTTGCCCAAGACCTTCGCCGAAGGCGCGCCCTGGACCGCGATGCCGGCCGAGCACCGTTTGGGCGAGGCCGCTCCGCTCTTTCCGCGGATCGAGACGACGGCGTCATCCTGAGCGTAGCGAAGGATCTACGACCTGCCAAGGTCCTCCGAAGGGCCTTGTTCACTTCGGTCAAGTAATGGGAATTCCGAGGAAGCGAAGGAGCACTGGAGCCCTATTTTCTTGGGCAGTCGCAGATCCTTCGCTACGCTCAGGACGACGCTTACAGCGTCGCCTTCCCAAATCCGTATTGATTGACCGGCGCGTCGCCGGTGGAGTCGACCACGTCGATGATGTGGCCCGATTGCTGCTCCCACTTTTGGAGCGCCTTTTCGAGGATGGGCTGATTGAGCGACCAGAGCTCCTGCTCCTCGCCCTCGAGGACGACGGTCGAGAAGAGATGGTAGCTGATCGAGAAGTTCTGGAAGCCGGTCTCGTCGGGCCCGCCCCAGACGATGAAGCTGCAGGGCTCTTGGATCTGCAAGCGCACCGGATTGTCGGTTTGGAAGGAGGTCCGCAGGAAGCCGACGATGTTGAGGTTGAGCCGGAAGGTCCAGAGCGGCTCTTTCAGATTCTTCATCACCAGCATGAGCTCATCCAAGAAGGTCTGCTGGTCGAGGCCGGTCTTCTGGATGTGCTGGGTGGCATCGTAGGTGATGATCTCCATCGCGTCGGGCATCACCAGACCGAAGAAAGCCCGGAGGAAATTGAAAACCTGCTCGAAGAACCAGACATTGGTCTCCTCGGGGCTGAGCGAGGCGAAATTCATGTTGGAGTTGAAGCCCCAAGCGCCGACCACCTGGTTGCGTTCCCACGACGTCTCTAGAAATTCGTCGAAGTTTTTAATCATGATCCAATGCTCCCCATTTCCCTAACCGATGGGGGTTGAAGGGGGAGAATGGAATTCGCCCCCTCTAAAAATTCATCGAAATTCTTGATCATGGTTTAAGAATCCCTGCCCGTAATTATTAAGGATTTTTGGCCGCGGGCGCCATCAAAATTCCCAGAGCCAAGCCCAATCCCGCTTTTCCAAGGATTGGCCCAGCTCGAGCAGCCGTCGGCGAAGCTCCTCCTTATCGGCAAAGCGAACCCGCAAAGTGTAGTTCGGGCCCTCAAAACCTTGAGGCGGATCGATTTCGACTCCTTCGGGCAGGTCTAGGCCGCGAATTCTCTCCGCGAAGGCGGCCCGGTGGGCCGTCCGATGGGGATGGAGCCTTTGCTCCAAGCGATCCCGCCACTGGCGAGCCCTTTCCTTGGGCTGAATCCGCTCGTCGCCGGGGATGAGGCTGAAAAAATCGGCCAGCGGCCGCCGCTCTTTCTTGGCTAGGTCCTCGAGCAGGTCCAATAGCTGAAGCCCGAGGTTCAGTCCCACCGGGTTTTCTTGGAACCAATCCCGAAGCAGCTGGGCTTCCGGGGGCGAGAGACGTTCCAGTCTTTGGAGGATGGCCGGCGGCGTCATGGCCCTTCATAGCCAAGGAAAGCGCCGACTGCCAAGCGGTTGTCGAATTATAAGGAGGAAAGCTTGCGCTGGAGACGTCGAATCTCCTGTTTTTCACGCTTGCGGATGGAATCCGAGAATAAAAGAAAACCCACGGCGGCGACTAACGCGATGCTGATCATTGAAACACTCCCCTGCCGGCTCTTCCGGCGAACCCTTGTACAATATATCGGCAAGTGCCGTTTCTTGTTGCGGATTTTGGCCAAAATCTTAAGGATTGACAGGGCCTGGCGAAACCCCTAATCGAGGTCGGGCCGATGG
>DATEDP010000014.1 GCA_035281585.1 bacterium | reverse complement strand
CATCGCGCCCTTCGGCTTGGTCCACGCCTCGGGCAAGGTGATGGGTGCGATCGGCAAGCGGGCCGAGCACATTCCCTGGCTCAAGGTCGCGACCGAAGCCGAAGCGACCTTGCTCAAGGGGCAGGGCAAGCTGGCGATCAGCCAAGGTGGTCGGGCCGCGGTTTGGACGACCCACCGGCTGATGAACGCCAGCGCTTTCACCCTCGGCGGCATGATCAACCAAAATCTGGGGTTCATCGAGAAGGACAACGCGCCGCTCGGCCTGGTCTTCCTCCAAAACTTGGCGATGGATTTTCAGATGATGGCGGCCCACAAGGGCGTCAACGCACTCACCGGCGGCCGGATGGACAAGCTCGACCGCAAGCTGGATCAGGAGCTTTACCTCGCGCCGACTTTGGCCAAGCTCAAGATTCCGCCGAAGTCGGCGGCCGGCAAAGCGATGTCCGGCTTCCTGCTCCACTATTCGGACGCGATGGCCGGGAAACGCGGCAAGCCTTTGAGCGGTGACGAGCTGATGAAGGAAGTCTCGGCCCTCAACGAATCGGTGACGCCGCTATTGAAGAAGAACGGCCTAAGCCAAGGCGACGCCTTCGAGGCCGCCCGGACCCAGCTCTTCATCCATGCGGCCAAGAAGAACCTCAGCGCCGACCACATGACCTGGTACTCCGAGCGGCTGAAGATCCCGGCCGAGATGGACAAAGCGGCGTCGGATTTGTTGCCGGGCAAAGGATATTCCAAGGAAGTCCGCGACTCGATGAAGGGCGAGCTCTTGATTTGGGCCATGGACCGCGCCGGACATCCCGACAACGTCCATGACAACTTGAAAAAGCTCACCGACCTGAGCGGCGAAATGGGAAAAAACCTCGATCGAGCGGTCGAAGGTTTGATGGGTCCGGGCGCGCTCGAGACGCCTCAAGGCATGCGCCTTCGTGAGCTGCTTTTAGGTCGGGCCCTCGGAGCCGCCGAGGCGCCCTCCGACGCCGCCCGCCTGCTCGAGGGAATGGCCAAGCAGGCTCCGTCCCTCGGCAAGGCGATGGGCGAATTGGTCAGCGGCCTCGATCCGAAGGCCCGAATTGCAGCAGTGGAATGGGCGACCGAAAAAGGCTTCGACGTCGCCGCCTTCAACCACCTCCGCAACGAGGTGAAAGAAGGCAAGGTCGAGCTGAAGTTCGAAGACGGCAAGTTGGTTGCCGCCCGGGTTCCGGAAGACAAGCAAGCCGCCCAGAAACTGAAATACGAGGCCGATCTGGCCGGCGACAAGGTTCGCCAGCGGGGCGAGGATGCGGCCAAGTTGGCCGACGGCTTGGGCTTCGAAGGCGGCCTCCATTCCAAGAACGACCGCGATCGTTTCTTCGAGCTGGTTCAAAGCGCCGCGAAGGAAAGCAAGATCTCGATGGGCCAAGCCAAGGAACTCTTCCGAGCTTTGGAGCCGGTATTAAAGCGCGAAGTCGATCCGATGCATCTCGAAGGGGTGCGACGGGCCGTGTTTCTCGAGATCTTGGGCGGCAAGATGGGCGAGACCCGGGCCTGGGATTTGGCCACCCAACTGGCCAAGGGAGAAATAATTCTCGAAGTCGGGGCCTTCGGTGAATTCACGACTCATCCCCGGCCGGCTTCGGGCGACTCCGAGGTCACCCAGGTTCGAAAGCCAAAATCCGCCGACGATTCCAATGCCGACACCGTTGTCGAGCTGCGCAAGCCCAAGCCGAAACCCACCGTGGACACCGGCGATGCGACCGCCGTCCGTTCCCCGACCGGCCGCAAAAAGGCCGGCAAGCCTGAGGTGGGCGACAATGCCGACACCGTCGTCGAGCTGCGGGATCGAAAGCCGGCTCCGGTCGACGCGGGCAAGGTCGGCGTGGCCGACTTCAAGCCGATCAACGAAATCGAGGCCAAGGCCGACAAGATCGCCAAGGCCGAGCCCTCGCCGGAGCGGATTCAGCGCTACGAAAAGTATTTGATCGAAAAGAAAAATAGGGACCCGGCCGAGGCCAAGATCCAAGCCGAAGCTTGGGCCAAACAGGTGATCGTCGACGCCCGGGCCCATCAGGCCGGCCGCACCCACATCTACGACACCAGCCTTCCGATGCGGCCCGAGACCGCCCACATGGATGCCGCGACCGTCGACCATCACGGCCGCTTCGCCAACCCCAAGAACTCGACCGAGCAATTGCTCGATAAGATGGACGGCGTGCTGGCCCTGGTCAAAGACGATCCCAAGGCTCTCGAGGCCGCCGCCAAGGACGAGGCCGCGATGGCCTCGGCCCGCCGCGGATTCAAGGAAGCCGGCGTGGTCTCGCCCTCCGATCGCCAAGTTCGGGAAGTCGCCGCCGCGCTCCGCGAAATGAATCTCAAGGAGGTCACCACCGACAATTTGGCCGACGGCGGCTGGTCGGTGTGGATCGCCAAGAATCAGGCCCGGGTCTTGGCCGATCCTTCGCTCCGCAAGCTGGTCCTCGAGGCGACTCATTTCGAGGATTTCACGGCCTTCGGCACCACTTACAATCCCAAGGATCCGGGTGTCCGGCTCCAAGCCGCCTTGTTCCAAAAATACGGCGAAATTCTGAAGAACAACGGCATCGTCGGCAGCGACCGCTTCACTCCGGCCCAAGCCGACAAGGTGATGCGGGAGGCATTGAGCGCCATCGATCAAATGGTGGCCGACCCCGCGGCCCGCAAAGCCGCCGCCACCGAATTTTTCGAAAAAGTAGAACAGGGCAAGAAGATCGCGGCCGAGCAGGCCTTGATGGCCGAGGCCTCGGTCCACCAGGGCGACACCCAGCTGAGCTTTTTCGATCTCACCAAGCTCGGCGATTTCACGGTTTTTCAGCAATGGCTGGCCTTGCCCCGGGTTTCGCCGGGCGGGAAGGACGACACCATCCAAGTTTCGGTGGTTCCGATGAAGCCGATGGAAGCCGTCGTCGATGGCAAGGCCTTGAAAGCCGAGCGCAAGCTCCAAATCGTGGCGATCCCCAACGGCCGGGAGTTGCCCTCGAAGAAGGGCCTTTTGTCGGCCGTCGACGCGGTCAATCAGGCCGAGCTCGCGAAGGCCGAGTCCCTCGGCCTCGTTCCCAGGGAAGGCGAGGCGCCGAAGGAAGGCCAGCTGCCCCGCGATCATTTCGCCAAACTTTGGTTCGGCAAGGACAACGTGATTTTGCCGAATCCGATGAAGGGCGGCAGCCTGCTGAGCCCGCGGGAGGTTTCGGAGATTCTGACCGACCGGACCGAGTCGCCGGCCAAGCTCGACTTGTTCACCCAGGCCGAAGCCTCGGGCAGCGGGAGCGGTGCCAACACCGTCGTCAATTTCAAGAGCAAGAAGCCGCAGACCAAGCCCAGCGGCGACAGCGATCCCAAGGCTGGAGGCGGCGGCAAGCCGGTGGTGAAGGCCGCGGCCCATTCCGGCGGCGGCGGACCGAAGACCGAGAAGCTCAGCCCCGATTCAGTTCCCCAATACGAGGCCTACTGGGACCCGCGTGTTCGGATGTACGACGAACAAATGGTCGGCAAGATTCACGAGTATTACGGCTCGGATGGGGTGCGATCGGATTTGACCGAGATGGCCAAGCGCCACGATTCCTGGGGCGAGTCGGCCAAGAAGTTTCAAGGCGAGCTCGCCGCCTTCGAGAAGGCAAGCCGCGAGTATTTCACCGCCGAGAAGAAGTTCAAGAGCCGGACCGAGGCCGACGCCGATCCGGCGCTTTATCAGCAATTCCGGGCCTTGGCCAAGATGGCCGAAGACCTCGAGAATCATCCTTACCATAAGCTTGAAGCTTCCCACACCGAGATGATGCGGAGCTTGGGCGGCGAGCTTTGGCATTTGGAGAACGCCCTCGCCAAAATTCAATTCGAGGACCTGGGCCATCAGTTCGCCCAGGGGAAGACCGAGCCTTCCTTCGATTTCCAGATGAGCTTCACCTCGCTGGACAAGCTGGCGACCTACGACGGTCGCTGGAAGGGCCGGGCCACCCAGGACTTGGTCAAGGCCGAGGTCAAGGTCGATAGCTGGGCCAAGGCCGAGGAAGTCCTCAGCGGCTTGCGCCAATCGAAGGTCAAAGTCGTCCGCGACGGCAAGGAGAGCACCGAGTACGCCTTGGAGCTGACCGGCGACATCGCCAAGAGCCCCGACGGCCGCAAGGGGAGGGTGGCGGTCACGGTGAAGGGGCCGCCGAGCCACAATCTGGAAATTCATTTCGAATTGAAGGCGGCTCAGACCAAGCCCGGATCCGCCGAGCCGCAGGTCGCGATGGCCGCCGGCGCCGGCGACAGCATCGTGATTCGGACCGTCCCGGTTGAGCCGGGCTTCGAAGGCCGCTCGGGCCACGACCTGAGCGGGTTCCGGGCCGGACTCGGCACCGACTATTACGAGACGATCCATTCCGCCGACGCCCGGATGAACGGCGGTCTGCTGGTGCCGCAGGCGCCGAACGATCCGGCCCCGACCACCGGCATGGTTTGGAAGGTCAAGGCGGTGCAGGGCGAATATGTCCAGCTCGAGAGTGGAACAAGCTTCAAGGGCGGAAAGTCCTCGGCGGTGGAAGGTTTGCTGGTCGTCAAGATGGGTAGCCATAGCCGTTACAGCCCCGGCGACGAAGTCCGCTTCATCCCGCCGGTGGCCGGCGGCAGCGGGGAGCCCTCCCGCCGGCTCGAGATCCGGCCGCCCGAGAACAGCGATGAATTCATTATCGGCCGTGACCCCAGCACGTCCCACGTGGTCTTGGGCGACACGGCGGTCTCCCGCCAACACGCCACCATCGCCCGCAATGCCGAGGGCCAGTGGTTCATTCTCGACGGCACGCGCAATGATCAAGGCGAGCGCAAGCTCAGCCAGAACGGCGTTCAAATTTGGAACGGCCAGGCCGAAGTGCCGGTGGGTCGCGAACATTGGTACCCTTTGGCCGATGGGCAGTCCATCAAGATCGGGGAACAATGGATAGTATTCCGCGCGCCCCAAGCCGCGGTCCCCATGGCGGCGCCGAATCACGTCGAAGCTCCTCAGCCGCTCCCGATCGGCTGGGACCACGTTTCGACCGGGCTGGCCCGGCACGAGTTCGGCGTCGATCAAATTCCGGCCGACGTCAACCACTTCGATGTTTTTTGCGGCGATGCCGGGAAGATGAATTCCCAGAGCGGCCCTTCCTTGGTCCTCTCGGGCAGCCTGGCCGGCGCCCTGGTTCCGGAGCATCAGGGCCGCTTTTACCGCGACACCGACGGCGGGTGGCGATACATGCCCAATACCCCCCAGCAGGTCTACGACCGCAACGCCTTGCCGAAGCAACCCTTGGCCGACGGAAGCTACAAGGTCGAAGCGGGAGATATTTTCACCTTCGGCTACCAGTTCTACGAGCTCAGCAATGGTAGGATTGTTCCACGCCAGGACGGTTCTCTTCAGGCCGTGGCCGAAATGTCTTTGCACCTACCCTGGACCGCCGCTCGCGGCGGCAACGATGCCTTGACCTATCCCACCCGCGGACCCTTGGTGGATCCGCGAATCTTGTCGGGAAGCGTCGATTTCAATCAACCGATCCCGATTCAAAGCTCGCCGGCCACCGCCCTCAACGGCGAAGTGGCTCGAGTGACGACCCAGGGCGTTGGTTACAAATCGACGAATGAAGACGTCGTCTTCTCGGCCCGCGGCCCCGATGGAAAGCTCTTGATGCTGAACGTCGACGGTATCGGCGGCTACGCCGGTGGCGACGCCGCGGCGATCCTGGTGGCCGAGGCTTTTAAGGCCGAGTACCAAAGGTCGGGCGACACCGCCAAGGCTTGGCAAGTGGCGAACCAGGCCGTGCTCCGCTTCAACGGCGCCACCGTTCAGCAGAAATTGCCGCGGGCCGAAGCCATGAACGAGGCCCGCAAGATCATCGCCGACCCCAGCCAATTCGGCATGGATCCGATCGCCCAGGGATCGGGCGCGGTGGCGGTGATGGTGGAGCAGCAGCCCTCGGTGAACGGCCAACCGGGAAGCGCCCGCTTCGAATGGGTCGGCGATGCCCGGGCCATGCAGGTTCGGGCCGACAACAGTGGCCGCCTACGCTGGATTTACCGCACCGTCGACGAGGGAGTTCCGGGGATGCCCGGGATGGTCCAACCGGGAGTCGATTTTAAAGCAGGCGGCGGCAACAAGACCCTGGTCTTTCAGCTCCATCCCCAATCCCACGTCGTCACGAACTCGCTCGGCAGCAAGGCCACCGTCGAAGTGAAAGGGACCCGTCATGGCGAGACGCCCGACCCCAACGACCCCAATGGAGCCAGCCCAGTCGGCGACTATTATGCCAACGGCATTCCGCTCCTGCCCAAGGATTGGGTGATCTTGGGTTCCGACGGTTTTTGGGAAAATTTCGGGCGGACCGAGACGATCCTGAATATCATGAGCAAGGCCGGCAGCGCCGACGAAGCCACTCGGATGCTCACCGAGGAAGCTCATTGGCGCATGGGGATTCTCGCCGAAGCCAAGAAGACGATCGAGCCGGATTCAGGCGACCGCATGCGCTTCGAACGGCCGGGCGGGCATTTCTACATCGACCATTCGGGTAGGTGGCGTCAGGCCCAGTACCTCGAGATCGATCGCTCCGGCCGGGTCTACGAGGTGGGCAGCGATCAGGCAATCGACCATTACAAGAACGACAATTTCAGCCTGACCGTCTACCAGCACAACCCCAACCCCGACGCGGCTTCGAAGGATCTCGTTCCGCCGCCGATGGACGGCCGCTCCGGCCATGACCAGGGCGGAGGGCAGGGGCTCTACGGCGGCAGCAGCACCGAGATGAAGCTCATCGGCAGCGGTGACGGCTCTCCGAAGGACCTGCAGGAGCTGAAGCAAGCTTATACCGAAAAGGACTCGAGCCTGCTCAAGAAGATCCAATCTCACGGAAACGTCGAGGGCACCGCCCGAACCTACGAGGCCCAGGAATTCCCGGAGCTGCTCCACCTGGTGATGGAGCGGGGGCAGCCGATCGAAATTCTGCCTTCGGCCAAGGACATCCGGGCGACGGTCGAGAACGAGATGTATGGCTTCGTCGTCGAGGTCGAGCGCCGCTTCCCGCAGGAGTTCCAAAAAGCCGGAAAGAACGATCCCGAAACCGGCGAATCCTTCCAGATCAAGGGCAACGACGGCAAGCTGAAGGCGAACATCCCCGCGATGTACCGCTTCGCCAAGCGCCTGCTCAACTCGAAGCTGGGCCTGCCGGTGCATGGCGAAGCCAGCCCCAAGCAGAAGGAAACGGTTCTTGGCTTCATGCAGAGCGCGATGGGTCGGAAGGATCTGGATACTTACGAGAAGGCTTCCGAAGCGCTGCGCCAGGAGTTCCGGACCTTTGGGCCCGAATTCCGAAAAGCCTACAAGGCCGCCAAGCCGGCGATGCGGGAGGCCTTGCTCGACGCCTTCTTCGACGGCAAGCGCTTTGCGACCTTCACCTCGCTTAAGGAGGCCAGCGGCCTGCTGCGCTTCCTCGGCAAGACCGGCCACCACGTCGAGTTCACCCTCACCGCCGACACGTCCAAGCAGCCCAACGAATACCTGCTTTCGATCGGCGACCTGACGGCCGCCATCAATCCCAAGCCCGGTTTGGTCACGATCATCCACTCCCACCCGACGCTCTACGTCAATCGGCGCCGGAATTTGATGGGCCACCGCGACACCTTGGACCTCGACAGCGGCAAGGAAGTGGGGCACTCGGCGAGCATCCTGTTCTCGCCCGGCGACTTCGACCACATGATGTTCGACGCGCTTCGCCTGACCAAGGACGGGGTGAAGATGGACGGCGTTCACGAGGACGGGGTCTATCGGAACTGGGTCCAGCATCGCTTCGGCCTATCGGAAGCCACGATCCAGGTCGGCCGGGACGGCAAGGCCAGCGAGATGAAGATCCGTTACGGCTTTTACAAGGGCTTCTCCGGCCTCGACGGCTCTCACAGCGCCGTGATCAAGCAGCTCCAGGCCTATGCCAAGAAGGAGTTCCCCGGCGTGAAAGTGACCTTCGAAGAGGTTCCGACCGAGCAGATCGAGGGCCGCATCCCCTGACTAGTGCATGCTAAAAATAAGATTGCTCCGCGACGTTGCGGAAGTAGAGCGGCAGGGTGTCGCCGAGCCGGCGGGCGACCTGGGGGAAATGGTCGTCGGTGTTCATCGCCCGCCAGGAGAATTCTTCGAGGTAGGCCATGATCTCGGTGATCAATCTTTCCTCGCGGCTGATGCCGGCGAGCCGGAAGGGCTCGACCGGTCCGTTCTCGCTTCGGCCGTTGAAATGTCGCCAATGCTCGAGCTCGTGGACCAAGCCCCGCAATCGCCACACGGTTTCGGAAAAAGCGCGGTCGCGGTCGGCGATCGTGCCGATTCGCAGGTAGGGCGGCTCCCGAACCAGGATTTGGTCGGTTTCATGACGATTCGAGGCTTGGCGAAATAGCGTCCATTCGCAGTCCCGAGGCAGGCCCCCGGTCTCGACTTCCCGGAAAAACTCACGCTCCGGCAAGACTCGAATGTCGAAGTCGCCCTGGCGCCAGGCCTGCTCGAAGAAATCCGCCCGCGGGAAGTAGCTGGACTTCAAGAGCCCGAAGAGCTGCTCGGCGTTCATTCGGCGATGGACCGCGGCGTGATTCAAGAAGTGGTCGACCAGCCGGGAACGGTTTCGCTCCCGCAGCTCGGGATACCTGAGATAGGGCCCGGACTCGCGAAAGACCGAGACCACTTTCTCGGCCAGTCGCAGGTCGTTGAAATGGGCCGTATGCACGCCGCCGTTCAAGGTTTGGGCGATCCTCTCGTCGGAATGCCCCTGTTGGCCGAGAGTCTCGACGTAGCGTTGGGTCGGGATCTTGGAGGGCTCGGCGACGATCTCGCTGAGCTTGGAGGGCAGGTCGCGCGATTCCAACACGTGGTAGAGGCGGTTGAGGACCAAGTGACCCTGAGGATGAAAGCGGGCGTAGTCGATGGCGCCGTTGATCTCGGCGGCGAAGTAGGGCGAGGCCGGATCGTGGCCGCGGCCCAGGACCTCGATCATGTGTCCGGCCTTGGCCGAATGGAAACCGGCTTCCCGGTGGACGAAGTTGAAAAGGGGGACCAAGTCCTGCTCTCGGACGCCCGGCCAGGCCCGGACGGCCTCGGCGCCGTGATTGGCGTGAAAATGGGCGTCGTAAGTCGGTGTGTCCTGGGCCGGCGAGATCGGCTCTTTGCTGTAAGTGATCAGCAGTTCCGAAGTGTCGCTTCGGCTGAAGCCGCGCTCGAAGACTCGCAGAATGTTTTGCATCGCGTGATGGCGCAGGGCCGGGTCGGTTTCGCTGAGGACCTGCCCGAGGAGGAGCTGGAGCGGGGCGTAGTCGAAGCTTCCGCGGGAGCTGCCCAAGGCGTCGGTTTCGAAAATCCGCTCGATGGCGAGCAGAGTGTGGAGCTGCCCGACTTGGCCGCGCTGGGGCGACCGCCAGAGGGCTTCGAGCAGGTTTTCGTGGAAGCCCGGCAGGCTGCAGCGGATTCGGCAGGCCCGCCGGATGATCTCCTCGGAGTAGAAACCTTCATCGCCCCGGGGAAAGAGCCGAAGATATTTTTCCTCGAGCTGGCGGACGATCGGCGGCGTCAGGCCCGACTCACTGCCCCGGCCGACTGAAAGGAAGCGCGGAGACGCTGTCGGGGCTTCGGAGCGGGGTGCCGGGCCGCCGGCCGTGGCCAAGGCCAAGCGCGGTCCCCCGGACGCGGAGGACCCGTTCCAAGCGGTTTGCCGCCAACGCAGGTCGAGCCCGTTTTCCCAGGCCGCGAATCGCGAGCCGAGCCAGCGCCGGCTAAGCTGGCCGCCGACATTGAAATGGAGCAGGGTGGCCAGGGCCTCCCAGGAATCGAGATCCTTTTCGCGCCAGCCGGCGGCCTTTTCGAGCTCGGCGCCGAGCAAGATCCCGCCGAGGAGGCTGCCTTGCTGGAGGAGTCCGGCGGTCAAGGTCGAGCGGGGAGCCGGACCCAGCAGCCGTCCGGCCACGGCGCCGCCGGTGGCGCCGCTGAGCTTAAGCGTGCCCAAGGTCAGCGAGGCGTGGCTCAAATCCCGGGACCAGGACAGGGGGCTCGGTTCCATGGCCCGATGCACCGAAGTGAAGGCCAAAACTTCGGCCCCGAAACCGCCGCCGGTGGCGAGGCTTTGGGCGAGGAAGCCGCGAGTCCAAGGCGAGGCCGCGGCGTCAAGCAGCCGTCCGGCCACTCCGATCCGGACGAGCCGGTAAGCCAGGCCGCCGGCGGTCATCGCCGCCAGGGCTTTGGGATCCGAGGCATGGCGGAGGAAGCTCCGGGACCAGACTTCGAAGCGATCGCCGAAAGTGCCGCCGCCCGAAAGCAGGCTCAGCCCTTCCTGAGCCCGTTGGCGCAATTTGGGGGGAAGGGCCGCATCGGCGAGCAGGCCTGAGTAGATTTCGGCGGCCGCCGGGGCGTGCTCTTCGGCGGCCAAGTCATCGGCCAAATGGAGATAGCCTTCGCCGCGTAGCTCGAGATCGGGCTCGCGGCCGAGGGATTCGGACCACGCCAAGGCTTTCGCCGGCAGGGGCGAGGAAATTTTCATGGATAGAATCGT
This sequence comes from bacterium, assembly GCA_035281585.1. NCBI lineage: Bacteria > bacterium. Next base: position 9,407 of record DATEDP010000014.1, on the reverse strand, counting down.
TAGGAGCGGGGAGGGTTTCGGTCTGGCCCAAGGGAAGTTGCGCACAATGTCATTCCGAGGAGCAAAGCGACGAGGAATCCCTGCGGAGTCTCTTTCGCTAAGAAACACGGCAAGGATCCCTCAATCGTTCGGGATGACATCTGCTTAAATTCCCTTGACCCTCCCTAAAGCTTTCCTACAAATAGGCCACCCGATGTTAGAATGGTTTCGAAAAATCGTCATGGCCTTCGCCTTGGGGACCCTGACCTTCACGCCCTGGGAAATCCTCATGGTCCGGGCCGAGGTGGTGGAATACGCCAAGCCCCAGTTCCTCGGCATCCCGCTTTGGCTGCCCTTGTTGTTCGGAGCGGCCGCCTGCGGAGCCATTTTATTCCTCGTCGTCTTCGACCGCTTTTTCCATACCCAGCTCGAGTACCAGGGCGGTCACTTGGTCTTCGAATACTTGCTGCTGGCCTTGGTCTACACCTCGATCTTGCTTTTCCACAGCACGCCTTATCTTCTTTCGCTCGGCCTTCTCTTGATCGTGGCTCTGCGGCTCAGTATCTTTCATCAGCCTTGGGATGTCCTGGTCTTCCTGATCGGCGCCTGCCTTGGCCCGACCTTGGAGCTGCTTCTCACCAGCCTCAATCTTTATTTCTTTACCGAGCCCGACTTTTTGGGCATGCCCTATTGGCTGCCCCTCTTGTTCGGGGTGGCGATGTTGGCGATGCGGCGCTTGGCCTGGGTCATCGAGCCGCCGCCGTTGCCAAGCCAGCAGTTCCTATTGACTCCCAAAGGAGGATGAAGCGATGTGGAAATCGACCGTCTTGATTTTTTCCTTGAGCCTGCTGATCCTCGGCGCCTGGCGCCTCGCCCGTGCCGCCGACAAGGCGCCGCCGGCGACTCCGGCCGTGGCTCCCAAAGCCGCCGTCTACCAAACCACGCCCTCGGGTCTGAAATACCGTGACATCGTGGTGGGGAAGGGCGCCAAGCCAACGGTCGGCCGCCAGATCCAAGCCCACTATACCGGCAAGCTAACCGACGGCACCGTCTTCGACAGCTCGATTCCCCGCGGCCAACCCATCTCGTTCATCATCGGCGTCGGCCAGGTGATCAAGGGCTGGGACGAAGGCCTTTCGACGATGAAGGTCGGCGGAAAGCGCGAGCTGCTGATTCCGCCGGATCTGGCCTATGGCGCCGCCGGCCGTCCGCCCAAGATTCCGCCCAATTCGACGCTCGTTTTTGAAGTTGAACTGGTAGGGGCGGAATAGCAAAATAGCCCCTGATCAAGCCGCCAGGAGGAAAAGGTCCCATGACCATCGAAGAATACGGCACGCTGTCCGAGGAAGAGCTCATTCAAGAGATCATGAATCAGCTCGAGGAGAATGACGACATCGATCCGAGCGAGCTCGATTTCAAGTTCGAGGACGACAAACACAAGATCACCGGCACCCTCCAAAGCGAGGACGAGCTGGAGGCCCTGATCGCGGTCCTGGAGGATTACGTCGATCCCAAGGACTACCAATGCGACGTCGAAATCTTGGAAGAAGCCGGCATCGATTCGAACTTCGGCAAGGGGGCCCGGTTCCGCCGTCCGCGCGAGGATGAAGACGAGGACGAAGAGGAGGATGAGGAGGACGACGAGGATGAAGAGGATGACGACGACTTCGATTACGACGAGGAAGACGAACTCGACGAGGAGGACGATGCCGACTTTGACGAGCTGGAAGACGAAGAGGATGAGGACGATAATAAGTGGTAAGTTAACTTAACATAATGCATCTTATCATTCTTATTGGTGCATTGGCAGAACCGGGTCATCCTGAGCGCAGCGAAGGATCTGCGACTGCCCAATATAGATCATCTACCTTGGGCAGTCGCGGATCCTTCGTCCCCCCAGTCTCACTCGAACCTCGCGGCGTTCGACTGGGGCCCCCGCTCCTCAGGATGACAGCTCCTAAGCCTCTTGTTTTCGAGCCCCGAAAACGGTAAATCCCCGCACCATGTCGACCCCCCATCCGGCCCAGCGGACCTTGGTTCCGTCCCTGGATCCGCAGTCCAAGCCCTCGGTCTTTCAGGCCATCGAGCGCGCCCAAAAGCTCCTGCTTTCGCACCAGTTTAGCGCCGGTTATTGGTGGTACACGCTCGAAGCCAACGAGACCATCGGCGCCGAATACCTCTTTTTAAGGGAGTTTCTCGGCATCGCCGATGGCCAGATCAGCCAAGCCCTTTGCCGCCGGATGCTGACCCAACAGCGCCGGGACGGTTCCTGGGCCCTCTATTATGATGGCCCCGGCGATCTCAGCACCACGGTCGAATGTTATTGGGCCCTCAAGATGAGCGGCTATCCGGTCGACCATCCGGCCATGGTCTCGGCCCGGGATTTCATCCGCAGCCGCGGCGGCCCGACCAAGGTCCGGGTCTTCACCAAGATTCACATGGCCATGTTCGGTTTGGCCCCTTGGTCGGCGGCGCCGGCCATGCCCTATATTTTGATGATGCTGCCCAAATGGGCCCCCATCAATATCTATGAGTTCAGCTCCTGGGCCCGGGCCTGCATCGTTCCGCTGCTCGTCGTCCTTAATGAAAAGCCTGTACATAACCTGTCGATCGACCTGGAGGAGCTTTACATTGAGAACCCCGAGGCCCGCGATTGGTCGATTTCGATCGGCGAGGACTGGTTTTCTTTAGGTAAAGTCTTCTTGAATCTCGATAAGGTATTAAAAAACATAGAGAAAATTAAATTACCAAAGTTTCGGCGAGCCTCCGCCATCAAGCGTTGCGAGAAGTACCTTCGGGAACACATCGAAAAGACGGAGGATATCTACCCGGCTTTAGCTTACGGCGCGATCGCCTTGAAGATCTTGGGCCATGGCCTGGAAGACCCCATCGTCGCCAAGGCCCTCAAGGCTCTCTACTCCTTTCAACAGCTCACCGAGGCCGAGCTGGCCCAGATTCCCCGGGAATGGCGGGCCGCCGACCTCCAAGCGCGGGAGCCGGTGTTGCACCAGCAATGCTGCATCTCGCCGGTCTGGGACACGCCTTGGGCCGGCGTGGCCTTGGTCGACAGCGGGCTCGATCCGGGGCATGCGGCCCTGCGCAAGGCCGCCGAGTGGCTCAAGTCCAAGCAGATCACCTCGGTGCGCGGTGATTGGTCGGTGAAGAACAAGCGGGCCAAGCCCGGCGGCTGGTCTTTCGAGTTCCAGAACGAGTATTTCCCCGATGTCGACGACACCATCGAGGTCTTGAGCCTCTTCCATAAGCTCGGCCTTTCCACCGAGGACTTCAAGAAGTCCTTTGACTTGGGGCTCCATTGGCTGATGAGCATGCAGTCCAAGAACGGCGGCTGGGCCGCCTTCGACGTCGACAACACCCTCGATTTGGTGAACCGCATCCCCTTCTCCGACCACGGCGCCTGCCTCGATCCGCCGACGCCCGACATCACCGGCCGGATGCTCGAGTTCCTGGCCTTGATCGGTCATCGGCGCGAGGACTCGGCGGTCCGGCGGGCGGTGAATTTCATTTACCGGGAGCAGCTCGAATGCGGCGCCTGGGAAGGCCGCTGGGGCGTGAACTATCTCTACGGGACTTGGTGCGTGCTCCAGGGCTTGGCCGCCATCGGCGAGGATATGAACGATCCCCGCATCCAGAGGGCCCGGGCCTGGCTGGTCGCGGCCCAGAACCACGACGGCGGCTGGGGCGAGTCCTGCCGCGGCTATCTCGAGGACCGCTTCACTCCCCTGCCCCATTCGGTGCCTTCGCAGACCGCCTGGGCCTTGATGGGATTGATCGCCGCCGGCGGCGCCGATATCTCGGTCGAACGAGGCGTCGAATTCCTGCTCCAACGGCAAAACCGGCACGGCTGCTGGGATGAAAGGGAATACACCGGCACCGGCTTTCCCGGACATTTCTACATCCGTTATCACGGTTATCGGCACTACTTCCCGCTCTTGGCCTTGGGGAAATACCGCGCACTGTCATCCTGAGCGAAGCGAAGGATCTGCGACTGGCCAAGGCACTTGCCTAAACCCAAAGCTCCTTCGTCCCCACGGAGTCCCTCCGAAGATACGAAGGGGCCTAGAGCTTCCAAAGACCTTGGTAGGTCGCAGATCCTTCGCTTCGCTCAGGATGACATTGGCTGGCTAACTACGCGCTGAGACTCCCCGATCCGGAGAGGGCTTGGTAAGCGAGCCGGGTCGCCCGCCGCCATTCGTTCATCTGCTGTTTTAGGCTCAATTCCTTCTCGCGCAAGGCCTCCTTGGCTTGGCGCAGCGATTCGCGCGAGCGGTTGGCCACGTCGGCCTTGAACTCGGCGAAGTCCTTCCGGGCTTTGGAGTAGAGCTCGACGGCGCTCTCCAGGCCGGCCTTCATCCCCTGGAGCTTCTCGAGAACGGGTTGCCAGAATTCGCCGGGATGGGGATGGGCCTTGGCGGCGAGCCGCTTCCAATCCATCTCCAAACGGGCCTTCAGGATCGCCGCGGTCGGCGCCCGGCGCAATTCCTTCACCAAGGGCGTGTGCGAGAGCAGCCAAAGCGCCCACTTGGTGGGATCCCAGTGGTACCAGCGAATCCCGTTGCGGTAATCGCTCTGAAAGCGATGGTGATAGTTGTGGTAGTTCTCGCCGCAGAGGATGGGAGCCAGCCACCAAACGTCGCGGGCCGAGTTGGAGTCGCTGTAGGGCTGAGTGCCGAATTTGTGGGCCACCGAGTTGATCGTGAAGGTGGTGTGATGGGTGATCACCGCCCGCAGGACGCCGGCCCACAGCAGCATGCCGAAAGGCCGGTCGATCATCCAGCCCAGGGCCAGCGGGAGGCCGAGGGCCAGGGGCAGCGAAAGCCAAATCCAATAGCGGTGCTGCCACATCACCCATTTGTCGGCGACTAAGTCGGGGGCGATCTCGGCCAGCCGGTTGCGGTGAGCCGGGTCCTGGGTCAGAACCCAGCCGACGTGGGCGTACCAAAAGCCCTTCTTGATATTGTAGGGATCCTTGTCGCTGTCGACGTAGCGATGGTGCATCCGGTGGTCGGCCGCCCAGACCAGGGCCGACTGCTGGAAAGCCGCCGCCCCGACGATCAGGTAGAAGAGCTTGAGGGCCGGATGGCACTGGAAGGTCTTATGGGCGAAGTAGCGGTGATAGCCGCCGGAGACCACCATCGCCACCACGAAGACGAAGACCGCGGTCACGATGGGCTCGAGCGGATGCACCCCGTGACGCGGGATGTAAAGAGCCAAGCCCAAAATGCTGCAGAGCAGCGTGAGCGAGAGGAATGGAAGGGTCAGCCATTGGATCTTTTTGAGGAACGACATAGGGAATCCCATTAACACCATTATGGCTTGGCCCCAAGCGATGATTCAATGGGTGTTAGCGGGCCAAGTGCTCCCGCATTAATTCTTTGATCAGCGTCTGGTATTTCTTGTTTTCGAGGGCCGCTCGACGCTTAAAATCGTCTAGCAGCGCTTCGTCGATTTTGAGGCTGATCAGCTTGGCTCGAGGCTTGGCTGTTCTCCGCCCCGCCAGCCGTCGGAAATCTTCCGGCTCGGGACTTCATTTTGAGCAGCTCTTCCAGCGATAAGATCTTAAGCTTGCGGTTTTGGAAGGCGATGGATTTGGTCTTCATCTTGGCGAGATCGAAAGGCAGCAGCAGGTCGACGATCTCGGTGGCATCGCGTGGATTGATATATACTTGGTCCCTATTTTAAATCAAGCGCTTGACCAGGATCCGCAGCAGGGTCTTGGGCAGGTCGCGGAAGTCGTGGCTGTGGTAGAAATTCTTGTAGACCTCGCCGACCTTCTCGGTGCCGGGGCCGATCCCGATGGCGATGACGGTGATCCCCCGGCTTTCCATCTCCTTGACGTAGGCGGCGGTCTCGGCGACGCCCTGCCCGTCGGTGACGACGATGACGGTCTTTTCGTCGTTGTCCCGGCCCTGGAAGAGGTTGTCGGAGAGTTTCAAGCCCTCCAAGTCGTTGGTTCCTCCGCCGCCGGAGGATTCCAGCTCCTGCATGAAGGCGTCTTGCTGCTTCTCGCCGCGAATCGTCTCCTCAAAGGCCTTATGGATGTCGGCGGTGTCGTGGAAGCCGGCCACGGCGTAATCGGTGCGAAGCTGCTCCATGACGTATTGGAACAGGGCCATGGCCTGGAGGGCCGCCGCTTGGGCCTTTTCGTCCTTCATCGAGCCCGACTCGTCGAGCAGCAGGATGAAGCCGTGGGAGCGGCGGGTCGGATACTTCTTGCGCAGGAACAGCTTCAAATCCTCCTCGCTCAAGATGCCCAGCTCGTCGTGGAGGATGGATTGGACCGCCCGGCGGACGTCGAGCTTGGTTCCCGAGATATAGGGTCCCTGGTGTTCGTAATCGGCGTTCAGGTGGAGGACCTGCTTGAGGATCTCTCCCACCTCCTGGGCCACCTTCCGGATCGGATCGAAGTAACGGCGATGAGGATGCTTGTCGTAGAAGGCCTCGGTGTCCTTTTTGCGGCCCGCCCGCTCCTTCAGGAGATCGGCGAAGGTCTTTTGGTCGTAGGGCCGGAAATCTTTTTCCTGATAAGCGCCCTTGCCTTTCCCCTTGGGGTCCTCGTTTTGCCCCCGGCGACGGGCCCGGTCGATCTCCCGCTGGCGCTGGGGCGAGGTGTTTTGCGGCTCGAGGCGCTCGGCCAGCTCGCCGGCTCTTTCCTCGAGCAGCTTCTTGGCCTCCTCGTCCAGATCGTCCTCGTCGATGCTCGAGCGGCCGCCTCCTTGTTGCCCCCCGGCTTGGCCGGGGCCGCCGGGCCGCCCTCGCCCGCCCCGCTGCTTCAACTCTTCCTTCAATTGTTCGAGCGATTCTTGGTAGAGCTTCTCGTAATCGGGGAGGATGTGCTTTTTGATCAGTTCGAAGACCTCGTTTTGCTTGGCGATAACCTCACGTTCCCGCGGGTGATAGGGGTCGGGACGGGTCGCCCAGATTTTTCGGGCCACCGGAGCCAGTCTTTCCAAGGCTTCGCGGACTTTTGGGTTTTGCACGTGCTCGGTCACCCGACCATTGGCCCAAAGATCGATGAAGCCATGGGCGAACTCTTCGTGAGGTAAGGCTCCGAGGGGCTCGGTTTCGCCCTCCTCTTTCGCTTTTTGAATCTTCTGGGGATCGGGGAAGAATTTTTCATAGAGGGAGATGAAGTCACTTCGCGAGCCGGGCAGCCGCCCGGTCATGTAGTCGTTGACCCGAGGGTCTTCCAGACAATTGTTCAGAAGATGGCGGGATTTCTTTTCGTAGAAGAAACCGTCGCCAATCCGGCTGATCGCCCCATGACCGCCTTCGTGGATGGCGACCGCCGCGATCTGGCGGGGGCTCAGCTCCAATGCAGCCAGCGGATTGACCAACATGACGCCACGGTCCAAGTCCATCGCCGCGATATCGACCTTGCCGGAGGTGTCGACTTCGACCCGAACCCGGCGCATGGCGGCCAGCGAGCCTAAATTTTCCAAGGTCCGCCCCTGCTCGCGCATGAAGGTTTGGATGGCGGCCTCGATCTCCTGTTGGATCTTTTTGGTAGCTTCGGTGGCCACCTGCTCGGCATCGGCCAGATCCCGCGGATCGACCTTCTCGTTCTCGGCCTTTTTTCTCTTCTTTCGGTCGAAGACGCTGGCTAAGCTTCTTCTCACGGCTGCCATCGTGAAGGAAGGCGCCGAAGAGGAGGCCGATAGGGTCAAGCCGCCCGACATGCCCGTGGGAATGGTGGCCGGCATCGCCGCCAAGGGAATCTCGACGGGAGGCTCCTCGGGCGGTTTCGGACCGGTTTCCGGTTTGCCACGGGGCGGAGTCGGAGGCGGGACTTTGGTTCCCAAGCGCTTGGCCAGCTCATGGGCGACGATCCTTTCCAGCTCCGCCTTGCTAAAGGTGTCGCGAATGAAGATCTTGCGGAACTTGTTCTCCAAGGCCGGCGAATGAGCCTTGCGCCCGCCCTGCATCTCGGCCGGATTCTGGGTGAAGATGATGCGGAAGTTGGGATCGGCCTTGACCGGGACCTTGGCGCCATTTTCGGTCACCATCAGCATCTTGTCGTCGTCGAGCAGGGAGTTGAGCCGTTCCAGGACCTCGGGCGGAATCAGGTTGGCTTCATTGAGAATTAAGATCGATCCTTCGCGTAAAGCTTTGAGGATGTAGCCCTGTTGGAAGACCAGGTTCCCCAGCTCGTCGATGGTCGGCATCCCGACCATCTCGGCCGAGCTGTGATCGGGGCTGCCGGTGGCTTCGACGACGTCTTGACCAAGGAGCTTGCCCAGCCATTTGGGGATCGAGGACTTGGAGACCGCCGGCGGTCCTTCGAGCAAGACGTTGTCCCCTCTTCTTAAGGAATCGAGGACCTTGGCGGCATATTTCAAAGTGGTAGCGACCGGCACCAAGTCTTCCCAATTGCTACACTCGGTGACTTCTTTCTTTTGGTTCGAGCGGACGACCCTTTGATAAGCTTGGATCTCTTCGAAGAACTCGTCTTCCTCGAGAGACTGGCCTAGGTATTCGGCGACTTTCTGTTCGCCCCGGGCCAAGGCCTTTTCCAGGGCCTCGACGGCGTTTTGATAGCGCTCGCCACTCAAGCCATCCAAGACCTCGGCTTCCATGGCTTGAGCGAAAGCCAGCATGCCGGCTTGGGTTAGCTGAGGCTGGCCTTGCTCGTCCCGGGTCCAGATGCTTGGGCCGCGGCCTTCAAATCCCCCCTGCCCCCCTTTTTCAAAGGGGGGTGATTCGGATTCGGCGATCCGTCTTGCCACTCGCTTCAGGGTTCGAAGGGTCACGACTTCGCCGCCGGCGGCGATCTTTAAGGCATGGAGGACTTGGGGAATATGGTCCGCCGATTCTTCCGAGAGCGAATCGGCGAACTCCTCGTTCAAGATCGCCTGCTGCTCCTCAACCCTAAACTCCCGGACCGCGACCTTCAGCCAACGGCTGCCGAAGCTCTTCTCGGTCGGCTTCCGGCCGCCGTAGCCTTCGGGATTGCCGGCGGCGAATTGCCTAAAGTTGGGATGGACCGGGATCTCGACGATCTTGCCGCCCTGCCTCACTCGAACCTTGCCCGATCTTAATTGCTGGACGACGTCGTTCTGGGCGACCAGGAAGGCCTCGGAAGCGAGATTGGCCTCGTCCCATAAGCACCAACCGCCGTTCTTGATGGCCTCGATCATCTTGCCGTCTTGGATGACGATCCGCTTCTTCTTCTCGCCCTTTTCGTTGATAAAGACCTCGACCTCGAAGTGGCCGTAGAGTTGGGCTTCGTCGGTCTCCTTGCCGAAGTTGATCCGGTACAAGGGAGTGCCGGTCAGATTGGCCAGGTAACGGAGCATGGCGTTCTTGCCGACGCCGGTGACGGCCATGAGATAAACCGGAGTGTTGGAGATGATGCCGGCCATCAAACCACGGAGGGCTTCGATGGTCGGGCCGATCATGGTGAGCTTCTC
>DATEDP010000013.1 GCA_035281585.1 bacterium | reverse complement strand
CGCCGGACTGGTGAACCATGGCCAGCACCGCCGTCGAAAGCAGCAGCGAGTCATACATGTTTTGGCGGTCGGCCGCGCCGAGCGTCTTGAATTGAGGCGAAGCGGCCAAGGCGTCGTTGACCGCCGGGATCAGATCGTCGGCCCGACTCGGGTCGAAGCCGGGCTTTTCGAGCACTCCGTAGGACAAGCCGATCAGCAGCACCATGGCGGTCGCGACGTTGTCCTTGCGGCCGGCGGCGCCGAGCTGGCTCATCGTCGAACGAAGCGCGGCCGCGAGCTTCTCCCCTTCGGCTGGCGACAAGTTGGTCGCGGCGATGAATTGGGCGACGACGTCCTTGCCGTTCGGATTGCGGGAAAAGTCGGTCGCGCTGATCGGGGCTTTCGGCAACGTCGAGGCCGGCGCTGCCGCGGTGGTCGTCGTGCTCGAGCCGGTCGGGGAGCTGGAGGTCCGTTCGCGCAAGTGGCGCTTGACGTTCTGGTCGTACATGTAGGCTCCCCAGCTCGAGAAGGGATTCTTGTAGGCGTCGCTCCATATCATGTCGGCCGAGGCGAGACGCGGAATGGCGGCGAGAAACAGAAGAGAGAGAGGCCATCTGGTCTTTCGCATATTTCCTCCAAGAGCGGCGCTGTCGATTAAGCCGCCATATTAGGGGGGAATTTTTGTTCCTACAAACGGAATTTCATGCTCTCTTCCAGCTCATGAAAATCCGCAGCCTTCTGATTCTCGCGCTCCTGTTTTCCGGCTCGGCCCGCGCCGAAGCCCCCAAGCTGACGCCGATCACCGTCCAGCTGCTGAGCCCCCAGGTCCAGCCGGTCCGGGGCTCGGATGGTTGGTATCATCTGGTCTACGAAGTTCAACTCAGCAACATCAGCTCCGAAACTTGGCGGGTCGACGCCGTGACGGCCCTCGCCGAGGGAAAACCGCTGGCCAAGCTGAGCGGCAAAGAGCTGGAATCCCGGCTCGGCCCGCTGAGCAGCCGGGGCGGCTCGACCGAGCTCGGTCCGCGGCAAGTCGCCTTTTTGTGGATGCATCTGAAGTTCCCCCCGAAGACGGCCCTGCCCCAAGCCTTTCGGCACCGGATCGAGCTCTCCGGCCCCCAAGCTCTGACGATGGAAGGCGGCAAAGCTACGGTCGGCTCGCAAGCGGCCTTGGCGATCTCGCCGCCGCTCCGGGGAGAAAGCTGGCTGGCGGGCGACGGTTGTTGCGACTCGGTCCGCCACGTGCGAGCGACCCTGCCGCTCGACGGCCGGCTGGCGACCTCACAACGCTTCGCCATCGATTGGGAGAAGCTCGACCCGGAGCGTCGTGTTTTCAGGGGCGATGCCAAAAATCCGGAGAGTTACTTCTGCTATGGTCAGGAAGTCCTGGCGGTGGCCAACGCCGAGGTCGTCGCCGCGGTCGATGGCCTGCCCAACCAGGTGCCGGGCAAGCTGCCCGCTACCATCGACCTCGCCCAAGCCGACGGCAACCATGTCATCCTTCGCTTGGCCGGCGACCACTATGCCCTTTACGCCCACCTCAAGCCCGGCAGCGTCCGGGTGAAGGCCGGCGACAAGGTCCAAACCGGGCAGGTTCTGGGCCATGTCGGAAATAGCGGCAACACTTCGGAGCCCCATCTCCACTTTCATCTCATGGACGGGCCCTCGGCCTTGGAAGCCAACGGCCTGCCCTATGTCCTGCACTCCTTTGAAATTCTGGGGCGAGTCCGCTCCACCGCCGAATTCGACAAGGCCGCGGCCGAGGGCACGCCTCTGACCATTGAATCGGCCCCGGGCAAATCGCTCCACCGCGAAGAGCTGCCGCTGGACCTCTCCTTGGTACGATTCCCCTAAACGTGATAGAACTCCTCCATGAAGCTTCAAGGAAAAGTCGCTCTCGTCACCGGAGGCTCACGAGGCATCGGAGCGGCCATCGCCCGACGAATGGCGGCTGAGGGCGCGGCGGTGGCTATAACCTACATTTCAGGAAAGGATCGGGCCGAAGAGCTGGTCCGCTCGCTGGGTTCGAAGGCCCTAGCCATCCAAGCCGATAGCGGCGATCCCGAAGCCCTCCGCCGAGCCGTCGAGGAAGTCAAAAAAAGCTTGGGCCGGCTGGACATCCTGGTGAACAACGCCGGCCTGGCCATCATCAAACCCATGACCGACATGTCCATCGACGATTTCAACAAAACCTTTGCCGTCAACGTGGGAGCGGCCTTCATCGCCATTCAAGCGGCCCTGCCCCACATGGAGGCCAGCGGAAGGATCATCAATGTCGGCAGCGTCAATGCCGAGCGGGTGCCTTTTGCCGGAGGCGCGGCTTATGCCATGAGCAAGGCCGCCGTTGCCGGCATGACGAGAGCCGTCGCCCGGGAGCTGGGCTCGCGGGGGATCACCATCAATACCATTCAACCGGGGCCGACCGAAACCGAGATGAATCCCTCGACCGGGGCCTTCGCCGAGAGTGCCAAGAGCTTCACCACCTTGGGGCGTTACGGCCAGCCTGAGGAAGTTGCGAGCCTGGTGACCTACCTCGCCAGTGAGGAAGCGTCCTATATCACCGGCGCAACGATCAACGTGGACGGCGGTTATCTAACCTAAGCCGGGACTAATTACTCTCGCTCTCCAGCTTCTTTTCGATCTTCTTCTCGACTTTCTCGGCGATCATCTGCTTGCAGGGTTCCGATAGCTCCTTGAAATGGCTCTTGAGACATTCCTTGATCTTGTCCTCGTTCAAGCCCGCATCCGGACAATACTTTTTCCGGTCCTCCCGACATTCTCCAAGGGCGAAAACCGTGGCCGGCAAGGCGAAGGATAACATGGCGGTGGCCAGAACTATCTTCTTGAGCATAGATCCTCCGAAATAGGGTTTGGAGAATTTTCCAAAATTTTCAGAACGATGTCTTCTATTTATTCCAGGATCGCGACGATCCGCAGCGGGGCGCCGCTGCCACCCTGGATCTTCATCGGCAATGCGAAAACCGTGAAGCCCCGAGGCGGCAGCTTTTCGAGGTTGGCGAGGTTTTCAAAAGCCGGAATGTTCTTGGCGAACAGCGCGCGATGGGTCTCGAAATGGGTCGAGGGCCCGTAATCGATGCTGGCGGTGTCGATGCCCACCGATTTGATTTTTCGCTGGCCGGCCAGCCACTCGGCGGCCTCGGGATGGAGACCGGGGAAGCGCAGCCGCTTCACCGCTTCGGGGCCCCGCCCGTCGGTTCCCAGGTACTTCTTTCGATCCGGCCAGAATCGCGAAAAGCCGGTCCGCAAAATCACGATCGAGCCGGCCGGAATCTTGCCGTTGGCCTTTTCCCAATTTTCAAAATCGCGGATCGACACTTGATAATCCCGATTCTTGGCGGCGGCGTCTCTGACGTCGACCAAGACCGCGCTGCCGATCAGGTTTCCCAGAGGGATCTGGTCGACGGTCTCTTTGCCTTCGGCGAAGTGGAAAGGCGCATCGAGATGGGTCCCGCCATGCTCGGGCGAGCAAAAGCGGTTGGCCGCATAGAAATAGCCCTTCCCGGTCGGCCCTTCGAATTCCTTCTCCAGGGTGAAACCCTTTTCGGTGGGCCAGTAAATGGTGGTTTGGTCGTAAGAGTGGGTCAAATCGACGATTTGCTCGGCTTTCCATTCCATGGCCTGGGAGCTTAAGGAAGAAAGGATCAGCCAAGCAAGGAAGTATATGCCAAGGAAGGCGCGACCGATTCGGGCCATGATGAGTTCTTTTAAGGTATTTCGCTCAATCGATCAAGCCGCTGAAGTTGGCGACTCCGGCCCCGCGACTCCCGTGAAACGAGAGGGTCACTTCGACGATGACATCGGGATCGTCGGGCAGGTCGCCCGTCGCCAAGAAGGAATAGACCGGGCCGCCTTCCTTTTCAGCCGCGGCCTTCTCACTTTTGAGATCGTCCTGAAGCCGCCCCGACTTGGAAGAAGTCCTCCATTCGACCGACCAGGACTCCACTTCCTTGAGATCCAGCGAGTCGCCGTTGGGACCGACGACATAAATCCGAAAAGCATGCCTTTTGGCCTCGGGCTCCGATTCGTCCACCAACTCGACCGAACGACCCGAAAGTTGGCTCGAACCGGTCGCCGGGCGGAGACTTTGGAGCTTCCCGCCGCGGAACCCGCTCTGGGCCCAAAGAAGGATGGGCAGACAAAAGCCGAGCAACATCATCGCCAGCAGCTTCATATCCCCATCAGAGCAATTCAGGAAGTCGATGACAAGGCCTATTGCCCGCCGCCCAGGACAAAGCTTCACAACTCCGCCGACAGCTCCTATAGTCTTCCCATGAAGAAAACCTTCATTTTGGTGCTTGGCAGCCTACTTTTCCTTTATTCCGCCGATGGAAGTGCCAAGAATCCTTCCGAGTACCAATTGGCCAAGGTTCTCAGCTTCAGCGAGAGCTCGGTGACCCGGTCTCAATTCGTCGGCGAATCCTTCGGCGAGGTCCATTTTATGAGCTCCCGGCCCTATCAGGCCAGGGTCCTCCATTTCACCATTCAATTGGGCGAAACCCGCCATTCGCTGGTCTACGAAGCCCGTCCCGGCAAGGATTACAGCCCGACTTTTCAAACCGGTGATGTGTTGGAGGTCCGGATCCAGCCCCAAAAAAACAAGGCCCTCATCAAACGGCCCGATGGAAAAACCTGGGTGGCCCGAATGACGGATTAGGGCGATCCGATGTGCCCATCACCCCCATCCAGAATCCGAGAAATCCGATGAAGGCGTAAATGGCGATCAGACTAAGCGCCACTTCGACCAGCCAGGTCCGGCCGTGGAAATGGCTCCGCCTGCGCCTTGAACATCGTCACGATCAAAGCAGCAGGCGAGCCTTTCATTCCTCCACCGTGCAGGACACCCTGGCCTTGGGCCTGGGCCTGGTCTTCTAACGCTGGTACGTGATGTCGACCCGGAAAGTATGGAAACGGAGATGACTGATGCGCCATTTGCCGTCGTTGCCCCTCTCATACTCCTCCCGGTAAAAACCGTAGCCGAAGAGCTCGGGATGAGGTGGCTGGGAAGGCAGGAAGGATTCGAGCGGAGTGCCGGCGAAGGGGTTGAACATCGGGAATCGCAGGTGGTGGGTCAGGGTGAAGCAGGCCACCGCCGTATCCGGCGAGGTCAGGGTGACCTCTGGCATGTGCCCTTGGTGCATGGTTTGGGCGCCGGTCAGGGCCCCAGCCTCCCAGAAGCGGACGTTGACCGCCCCGTTCACCTGCCAGAAGCTCTGGTCGATTTGATTGGGGTCGATGACGACATCCCCGCTCTTGTGGGCATTGCCGCTTTCATCCAGCGCATAGAGCGCGCCACTGACGTTGAAGTCGATATCGTCGGTCATGGTGTCTTGGAAACAATCCCAGTCCTTGTTATCCATGCAACGGAAGTACCGGGCCTTGGTTTTCTTGATCTCTTCGACCGCCTCAAGCCTGTCGAAGGGATTCATTCCTTCGGTGTTGGTCACGGCCGGATAGCACTGGTCGTCGTAAAGCGGGCCGGCGCTGGCCGCCGAGCAGGCCAGGACGAAGAGTCCAAGGATGGAAAATGCGAAAAGCGAGCGTTTGGTACAGCTCATAGGATGACTCCTTTCTGGTGATCAATCGATTCGACCCGATTATAGGGAGCGGCTCCGAAGGCTTCTTCCAGACGAAGGGTGATTTTTTGGGTTGGAACGGCGTCCGGAATTCACCTATTATGTCGAACCGGGGTTTATTGTGCTGACATCCACCGAACAAGAGAGAGTGCAGGGAGACATCGTTCGCGCCACCCATGAGGCGGTGGACCTCGCCGATTTCAGCGCTCAGGTATTGCCGCTCCTCGACCGGCTTTTCGACACCAGCACTTCCCTGCTCTATTGGTGCAATGAAGACCGCCAAATCGTCCCCTTGGCCGGCGGAATGGTGGAAAGCGTCCCCTTTTACTCCCAAAATTATTTCGGCATCGACCTGCTCCAAGAGAACTTGCTGCGCTTCAACCCATGGATCCTGCATGGCGCCAGCATGCCCAAGTGGAAGGAATACCTTTCCAGCCCCGCCTACAACGAGTGCGCCACCCGCAATTCCATCGATAACTTCCTGCACCTGCGGATCAGCGATTGCGAGATGTACGAGCCGGGCATGGTCGGAATCATGGTCGCCCGAACCTTTCGGCAGCCGGATTTCAGCGAGCGCGAGCGGCTCCTCATGGCGAACTTCATGCCGGCCTTCGAAACCTTCGCTGGCCGCAATTTCCGGCTCGAAGAACGGCTGAAATCCCAGCCCTTCCTCGAGACTCTCTTCGAATACAGCCGACAGCCTATCGTGGCCTTCGATTCGCGAGGTGCATTCTTTTGGGCTTCAAAACGAGCCGACGAGCTGTTCCAGATCACCCAGCTTGGAAAGAAAAGGGTCCCCGAGGCCTTAAGGAAGGCCGCAGCCGGGTTGGCGAAGCTCCTGGGCAAGAACCCCAACTCGACCATACCCGCGACGACGCTGGAAATTCCCCGCAAGGATGGAGATCCCATCCTTGTCGACTTGCGCCTGGCCCGCAACCGAAACGGCGCCTACTTCATCGTGGCCGAAGCGGAGGATCCCGGCGTCTCGCCGCACTTGATGGAGATCGCCGTCAGCCATCGATTGACGAAGACCGAAACCCAAGTGCTTAAATTCATCGCCCTGGGCCTGACCGACCGCCAGATCGGGCGGCGCTTATTCGTCAGCGCCTCGACGATCCATTCCCACGTGAACCACATCCTCGCGAAATTGGACGTCAGCTCCCGGATCCAAGCCGCGTTGATCGCCCACGGTCGAAAATGTCCACAAGACGGGTGAAATTTATTTCATCCTCGCCCGAAAGAATTCACCCAAAGTATGGAAGCCACCGATTCATCTTCCGATTATCATCGGGGCCGACCTAGCTTCAGCCAAGGCCAATTGCTTGGACGGCCGGACCTGTAAGCCGGGTTGAAGGGGCTCGGCTCAAGTCGCGTAACCGATGCGGTTACGCGCTTGGGCACGCCCATTGTCATCCGGGCAAAGGGCCCGAGGCCCATGTTTGGGAATCAGGGAGCTTGCGCCGCCACGCTCGATCCTAGATCGATCTCGGCGCTGCCTTTCGAACCGACCTTGAGCGCATCGTCGGCGTTGTCGATCCGAGCCCGGACTTCGACGGTTTCATTGTCGGCATTGAGCTCGGCTCCGATGTATGAAATTTCCCCCTCGAAGGCCAGGATCGGCGGATCCGAGAGCTGGCCCTTGACCTTCATCCCCAGCTCCAAAAAGTCGACCTGATCCTTGGGAATTTGAAAGCTGAACTCGATCGGATTCACTTGATAAATTTCCACGAGAAAATCGCCGGCCTGGACCTCGCTGCCCTCGGAAACCACCACCTCTTGAATCCGCCCATCCAAAGGCGAGGAAACTTCCCTCCTCACCAGTTCATTTTCCATCGCGGCGATGGTCGCCCTCATCAAATCGACCTGGGCTTGATACAAAGCGAGGCGGCTTTCGGCGTCCGAGGCCACCGGCATGGCCGGGACTGCCGCTTCGCTCGGGAGCTCGACCCTCCGCGGCTGGGTGAGTATCTCGTATTGCACTCGAGTGAATTCGGTGCTGCTGGCGGGCATCGGCACCGAGGCGGCCGCGAAATAGGCCGACCAATCCGAGAGGGGCCCTTCCCCGTTCACCATTTCCCGTACGCCGTAGGAGGGCCAAATCCCTCCGGCATCCGGAGCGTCATGGGACCTCGCAATCACTCTCGGATCGACCGCCGGCCAAATGCCGCCGGCGTCGGCCGAAGTGAATTCGACTTCCGAAGCCAGTCGGGTGAAGGTGGGCTCCCGATACGCCACCACTTCTTCGATCGGGGCTTCGGCCTCCACCTCGACCATGGATTCCTCTTGGATTTCCTCCACCGGCCCCTCGAAGTTGGCCAAAGCTCCGATCCGCTCGAGTTGCATCTCGGCGGACTGCAACTGGGAGCGCAGAAAGGCCAGTTGATCGAAAAGCTGGTCGTCCTCGATCCTAAATAGCGGGTTCTGCCTGGCGACGAGGGTTCCTTTGGCGACTGTGAGGTTTTCCACTCTTCCGCTGAACTCGCTTTTGATCTTGATTCGCCGGGTCGGGACGAAAACCCCATTGATTTTAAGGAAGTCGGGACCGCGGCGGGCGGGCGCCTCGCCCACCTGGGAAGTAAAGTCCAAGCTCCCCGAGCCGGGCCCTTCGCTTCGCCGGGCCGACCTTTCACAGCCCAGCGTCAAAGGCAGCAGGAGAAGGCAAACCAGCAAGCCGGGTGGAAACTTGCTCATTTTGCCATTTTATAAAAATGTCCCCTGCGTTGACAGCCAGAAAACGGGGTGAAAAAATACGGCAGGGTTTAAGAAAGGGGTGTCCCATGAAATCGATTCTTCTCAAGATTTGGATATTGGCTTTCGCCGCGGTCCCCTCGGTCCTCTTCGGGCGCCAAGAGACCGAGTTGGATAAAATCAAATTCCTGGCCTGCCATGGTCAGCTATTTTACGACGGTTATACCGACGAAGAGGTCCTGGGCGGAGCTTACAATGCCTGGTGTTACGATCAATCCGGAGCACGGGTCGCCAAGATCCACCACGATGCTCCCCTCCCCGCCTTCATCACGGGGCAATTCGGCATCACCTTCACCCATTATCACGACCGGAATAATGACGGCGAGCTCGAGGACCGGGAGGCCGACGGCTTCATCTCGCTAGTGGCCAAGACCTTTCCCCAGACCCTGGATCGGTCGGTGCCGTCGTTCAGTGGGCGCAGCTTCGTCATTGCGACCGAGATCGACGCCCCCGAAATCCTCGAAGCCACCGGCTGGTTCAAGGGAACCCAGCAAACGATCAATCGCAGCAACTTGCGCTTCGAGGCGACCTATGACGATGAGGGGAATATCGTGACCCTCAAAATGCTCTATGCCAACTTCGTCACCCAGAGCTTTTTGCGGGCACCGGTCGAAATGTCCTTCTAGCGCCAGCGGTCTTCGACCGGATCGTAAGTCTGGATTCGACCCTTGCCAGCCGGCACTCGATACCGATCGACGATGGGAGAGACCGCCGGGTCGCCCGGGCAGGACCCGCCGTGCTTTTCCCGCACCGCGTATTCGACGTATTTCGCGGTCGAGTCTTCCATGATCCAATACACGCATTCCAAGGATAAACCGCGAGCCGGCAGCTGCTTGGCCAAATAGGTTTGAAGCCGCTTCTCCGAAACTGGAGAAGCTTCGGGAGAGCCGGCTCGAGCCGGTTCGGCGAAGGTCAGGGCGAAAAATATCAGCAAGCAGCGAAAAATCATCTCAGCACCTTTATCTATTGAGGCAAGATCGCGGCGAATTCTCGGAAGATCTTGGTCGGCACATGCTCGCCGACGCCGAAGATATTGGCCAAAATCACCACCACTGAGCCGCGGTTCGGCTCGTACATGACCAGCATGGTATAGCCGACGAACTCGCCGGTGTGGCCGATCCATCCGTTCAGCTCGCCCATTCCCTGGCCGTATCGGTCGTATTCAGGACATTCTCTTTTCGGCCGCTGCGGATCATTGTCGGCGCAAGGGCTGAAAACGATCGGCCGAAGGCTGTCGAGGCGCTGACTAAAGGTGGCCGGGCTCAAGGTAGCGCCGGTCCCCAAGCCTTCGCCCCATTTCCGCAGATCGTCCAGGGTGGAGATCATCGCGCCCGAGCCGGCGGAGGAGGAAGGATCGGCGAAGCTGAGGTCCTCCAAGGGATCGAAGCCATAGCCGTGAACGAAGGGGCTCGGAAGATCGGGGCCGGTGGGATATAGGGTGCCGTTCAAACCGAGGGGGTTCAAAATCCTTTCCTGGATCTCTTGCCCAACCGGCCGGCCGGTCACCTGCTCGACGATCACGCCCAAAATGACGGTATTGGTGTTGGAATAATGCCAATTTTCGCCCGGCGGAAAATAAGGAGCATTGGAATCGGCGACGTCGATCAGCTCCTGGGCCTGCCACTTGCGGAGGAAATCCGCGACGAACTCGGCGACGAATCCGGCGTCCTCGGTGTAGTTGAAGATGCCGCTGGTCATGTCGGCAAGCTGGGCCAGGGTGGCAGTGCCATTTTCAATTCCGGGAAGGTATTGCTCGACCGGATCGCTGAGGCTGAGCCGGCCCTCCTCGGCGAGCTGAAGGATGACCGTGACGGTGAAAGACTTGGTGATGCTGCCGATCCGGAAGTGATCCTCCCGTTGAATCGGCGTTCCGCTGGCGATGTCGGAGAGGCCGTTTTCGATGATGAGCTCGCCCTCGCCGGGGATCCAAACGCCGGCCATGACGCCGGGGATCCCGAATTCGGCTTTTTTCTGCTCGACGATCTCTCGCAAGGAGGCTTCCAGCTCGGGGCTGAGCGAGCCCTCGCCCGAGCCGCAACCGAAGAGTGGAACTAGATAGAAAAGAACGAGGAGGGCCCTAGCGCCTTTGGACAATTTCATGGGCCGACTTTGCCACAAAACCCGGCGGAAGCAAATTCTAACTAACCAAGACCGATCCACTCGCAGAACTGAAGAAATTTCCTTGGGTGTCGGCGGGCGGCTTTTTAGTATTGCCCGAATTCCTGAATCGGCCGGATCTCGACGGCGCCCAGGGTCCCGGACTCCAAATTCTTGGCGATCTCAATGGCCTCGGCGAGATCCTTCACGTCGATCAGCGTGTAGCCCCCCAATTGCTCCTTGGTTTCGGCAAAGGGACCGTCGATGACGAGTTTTTGGCCGCCTTGGGTCCTGACGCAAGTGGCGGTGGAAACCGGACGCAAACGGTGTTCTCCCAAAACCTTGCCTTCGGCCTGAAGCTGGGCGGTATAGGCCACGCTCTGGTCCTCGATCCTTTTTTCCTCGGCCTTGCCCAATCTTTCGAGAGCTTTTTCATCGTAATAGATCAGCAGCAAATACTTCATTGTCGACTCACCTCAATCCTTGGATAATTCCGCAATGACCATCACCAATACACAAAGCGGGACCAGTATCCAAGAGATCGCCGAAAACATCTACCGGATCAGCACCCCGACGCGCGAGATCCCCGGCGGCTTCTCCTTCAATCAATATCTGATTGTCGACGACGAGCCCCTACTCTTCCACCTCGGCATGAGAAAGCTCTTTCCCTTGGTGCGGGAAGCGGTCGCCGCGGTGCTGACGCCCGAGAAGCTCCGCTACCTCGCCTTCTCCCACATGGAGCCCGACGAGTGCGGAGCCGTCGACCCATGGCTCGCCCTGGCGCCCCAAGCCCAGCCCGTCTGCGGCCGAATCGGCGCCATGATCGGCCAAGATCTCGCCGATCGGCCGCCCCGCGGCCTGGCCCACGGCGAAACTCTCAAGCTCGGAAAGCACGAAGTCAGCTGGCAGGACGCCCCGCACCTGCCCCACGGATGGGACTGCGGTTTCATGATCGACCGCTTCACCCAAACCCTCTTCTGCGGCGACCTCTTCACCCAAGGCGGCGAGGCCCGGCAGGCCTTGGTGGAAACCGACATCCTGGGACCCAGCGAGGCCTTCCGCAAAAAGATGGATTATTTCTCCCACACCCAAAATCTTCGCCCGCTCATGCAAAATCTGATCGAGCTCAAACCCCGGACTCTGGCCTGCATGCACGGCCATGCCTGGCGAGGCGACGGCGGTAAACTTCTCCAAGAGTTGATGGAGAGTCTGGGAAGCGGGCGCGTGAGCACCGAGGCCTGGACTTAACTGCGGCGACAGACTCCGGCCGGAGCCGCGCCCACCGACTCGCCCCAA
Source organism: bacterium (assembly GCA_035281585.1). Taxonomy (NCBI): domain Bacteria; species bacterium. Next base: position 11,868 of record DATEDP010000013.1, on the reverse strand, counting down.
AGAACCGCGGCCGGATAATGGGCTTCGCCCAGCTTCACGATCACTTCGCCATTCTTGGGATAGACGCAGCCGACGATGACTTCTCGATGCCAGGCGTCTTCGGGGAGCTCCTTCGCCTCGAGCCCTCGGAAAGAATGAGATTCATCGATCGCGAAGGAAATAAAAGTCCGGCCCTTGGTGTCGGCTTGCGGCGCCTGATCGAGGATTCGCACCCTTCGGGCGCTGGGCGGAGGAGCGGCCCGGGAAAAAGTCGGGCGCTTCGCCTCCTTCTCTTGGAGAGGGGTGAGGAGCTTGGCTTCGACGAGGGCCTGGGGCGAAGCCGAGTCGCCGATCGGAGCGCTCGTCCGCGCCTGGAGCGGACGATGGGGATTAAACAACGCCGGGGCCGCCAGCAGCAGCGCCAGCAGGATCAAGAAGGGGTTCATAGCGGGTCCTTGGCTTGGGTTGAGGTCGAGAAGGCGAGCCTAGGCACTGGACGAGGGCGAAGGTGCCGACGACCGGGATCCAAAGGCTCAAAAGATACGCCAAATCGGCGTCGAGATTGGAAGTTTCCAACAGAAAGAGCATGGCGCGGGAGCTGACCGCGACGCTCAGCTGGCCGATCACGTGGAAGGCGAAGAGGCGATGGCGGGCAAATCGCTTGGCCCGCGCCCAGCGGATGGCCTGGAGCATCGCCCAGACCACGATGCCACCGGTGAGCAAGAAGCCGAGGGTCCCGGCCACTCCACCCTTGGCGAAGAAGGCGAGATAGAAGCCGGTGGGTGCCAAGGCGCCCAAGACATCGAGGCCCACGATTCGGCCGGACCAACGGTGAAAGCGGGGCCAGCGTTTCAGGACGGCCGCGGAGGACAGGATCAAGCAGCCCGGCAAGGCCAGGGCCGCCGCCAGGACGTGAACGCGCAAGACCGCCAAATAAAAGGCTTCGTCGCGCAGGGGCAGCTTTTCGATCAGGAAGGGAGCCCTTTGGCCGGGCTCGAAATAGACCATGCTCGCGTAAGTGATCGCCAGGGAACCCAGCGCCAGGAAAATCCAAAGGAAGGATTGGGCCGCTCGCTTCATTAAAGCCCCCTACGCGGCTTGTGGGGGAAAGTGTCTAGAATAAGAAAAAAGCCCCGCCGGGCGGCGGGGCTTTTTTGCGAATAAGCTTAAGGTCGGGATCACCGAGCCTTGCGGCGCAGGGCCTTCACGAACCCTCCCAGCGCCGCCAAAGCCAGGAGACCGGGCCAGGAAAGGCCGCCGGCAAGGCCTGGTTGCAGCGTGCAAGAAAGAGCCCCGCTGCCTTCGACGAAGCCGAAGGGAGTCGGGGTCGGAGTGGCCGTGGGCGTCGGAATCGGGGTCGGAGTCGGGGTCGGAAGGACTTGGAACTCCAGCGCTCCGATATCGGGATTGGTGCCGGGAAGGGCCGGCCGCGGATTGCCGTCAAAGTCGGTGGAAGGCATCGAAGGCGCCGCCGGGTCCCCGGTATCGATCGCCGGCGAGCCGGCGCTAAGGTGGAAATCGTCGGCACCGGAGTTCACGAACTGAGGGTCGTCCGAGATATTGGCACCCTCATTCAGCGTCGCGCTGCCTCCGCAAGATCCTCCGTCCAAGGCTTCGCTGAAGTATTCCGTGAAATCGTTGTTGAAGAGATTGACGGTCGCGCCTTGCTCGCAGGTCCAGATATCGTCGCCGTTGGTGCCGGCGGAATTCCCGAACACGATGTTATTGTAGATGTTGAAGACGCTCGCGCTATCGTCGACCTGGGCTCCGATGCCACCGCCGTCGCCGTTGGTCGCCGCATTGTTGAACAAGGTGTTGTTGGTGATGGTGATATTGCCGACGCTGGCGTTGACGAACATTCCGCCGCCTTGGCCGTCGTTGGAGGTGTTGCCGGCCAGGATGTTATTGACCGCCGTGATCGACCCCTGGCCCGATTCGGCGAACAATCCGCCGCCGTCGTCGAAGTTGGCGGTGTTGTCCAAAAACAAATTGGAGCTGAAAAACATGAGACTTTCGCCATTGGCGTTGGAATAGATGCCGCCGCCCCACTCGTCAGAGAAATTGGAAAGGAAGCTGCAGTTTTCCACCGTGACGTCGGCGTCACTGACGTTCACCGCCAAGCCGCCGCCGGGCCCGCTGTAGTTTCCGTTCTGAAAGGTAATGTTGGAAACGGAGAGGTTGGCTTGATCGTCGGCCGAAGCGAATACGGTGTTCAGCTCCATGCACTGATCGTTGTCCATGCCGTCGATGATCGTTCCGGCGCCGGCTCCGACGATATCCAAGCTGAAATTCTCGGTATCGGCGGCGAAATACTGGAAGATTCCGGCCGCGTCGGCGTCGTAAGTTCCGGCCGCCACGTTGATGGTATCGGCCTCTCCGTTACACTCGGCCACATCCAAGGCATCTTGAAGCGTGCAATCGTTGCCGTTGAAATCGGCACAGGGATCGCCCCCCGGTGTGAAGCAATCGGAAGCGATGGCCGTTGTCGTGACGTTGATATTGGCGGCTTCAACCTTCCTTACCGAAAGACTGGTGGCCGCAAGCACCAGGCAGGAAATAGCGAGCAGTCGAACCATGGTTTTCTCCTTGGTTTAAGGGAATGGGTATAGGAAAGACGCCGTAAAGCGAAGCAAGTCACCGGGCTTGTGAAATAAATTTCCCCAATCCGCCGCCTGGCTTTTTCCTTTTATTTTTCATCGCCTTGCGTCGAAGCCTTCGCCGAGAATGTCCAGTGTCTCAAATGGGCCTCGCTTACCATTTTTAATATTGCCAGACCGAAGACTCCGGCCCGATAATATATTCGGGATATCAATTCGAAGGGGTTAAAAATAATCAACAGGCAGGGGCCTCAAGCGATCCGCAAAATCGCCACGGCATCCTTTTGTCCAGGGAGTGGATATGACAACAACTTGGAAGAAGGCTTTTACAGCTCTGGTCGTAGCGAGCGGGCTCGCTTGGAATCTCGCGGTGTCGCATGCTCAGGACTGCTCGGACAAATACAATGCCCTGACCGACGAACAAAGGGCGAGCTTCAATATTATGAGCGATGAATGGAAGGCCGCAACGACCGGAGCCAACCCTCTCCCCCCGCATGCCTTCATTGTCGGCTGCAAGGACTGCGAGGGCGCGGCTTACGACAGCGCCGGGAACCTAACAAACGGCCCCTCGCTGTGGAAAATTCCCACTAGCTGGCTGATGAAAGTTCCACAAAATTGCAACGGAAAAACGGTGGTCATCGTGCCTCCGGGAACCTTAAGCCATGTCACCGCCTTCAATGCCTTCGCCGGCATCGTCAGTCAATTGATGAACGAGGGCTTCGCGGTGGTAGCGATGGACCACGTGGCGCCGGGCTATCCGGGTTTCCCCTATGACGCGTTCATCGCTCCGCCCTTCCACACCCATAACTTCAGGACCGCCTACTTCTCTACCGGCCATTTATTGCGCGACCTGGTATCGGAGGTTTTCGGTGAGCCGACCGGATATTACGCTTTCGCCCATTCCCGAGGAGTTTCTTTGGGATTGGGCTTGCTGGTCGGCGAAAACGGCACGCCCTTTGACGGCTATATCCTCGGAGTCGGGGGCACCGGCGCTTTGGAATACTTGGAATCCCACACCGAGGCTTTCGCCGCCGATCGAGTGCCGCTCACTGGAGTCATTCCGCTGGAATCGCTTCCGCCGGCCAACACCGAGGATGCAAGAAAGCTCGGGGTCTTCATGGGCAACATCAACATTGGAGTTCCCGATCCTGAGTATCTCTCCGAAATTTTGGCCGAACCGACCGTGAGCGCCCAATTGGCCAAGGCGATGGCCTATGACTTCGATAGCCGCTCCCACAAGATCAAAAAAGCTTGGGGTCATATCGCCTTCGACCCCGACATCAAAAAACCGGTTATTATCTTGGCGGGCTTGCGGGATCGCTCGATATACCCTTCCTCGACGCTGCAATTCGCCGGCAACATTATCGAAGCCGGAAAAACCGACATGTTCCGGCTCTACTTGGTGAAAGATATGGCTCACAGCGCCATGGACGGGCCGGCTTCCAACGTTCCAAGCCTGAACGTCGGAGCCATCAAGGCGCTCGACTCCTGGGTCCATCAGAACGCCGAACCCCAAAGCTTGAATGGCGGGGCCTTTGGCGCCGTGCCGAGCTGCACCGCCCGCGGGTATAGCGGCGACCCCATGGGATGCTTTTGCGAGGTGATCGGAAACGGCGTCGGCGGGACCTGTTCGCTCGATCCAAGCACGGCTTGCATCACCGCGAACCCGGCCTCGGCGACGCCTCCCGACTCCTGCATCGCCATCGGTAAAGGCACTTGCCAGGCGGTCAGGCCCGCGGAGTGCCCGGCTCTGCCCTAAACGGCTTAGCGAAACCATTTCCCCTTCGCTTGGGAATAAAGCAATATCATCCTATTTAAAATCGGGGGTCCCCATGTCCTTTCGGCAGCTTTTCGACCCGGCTTCCTCCACCTTCACCTACCTCTTGGCCGACGACCTCACCCATGAGGCCGTCCTGATCGATCCGGTCGTCGAGCAAGTCGAGCGCGACTTGCGGCTGCTCCGCGAAAACGGCTTGAAACTCAAATACGCGCTGGAGACCCATGTCCACGCCGACCACATCACCGCGGGCCACGCCCTCAAGCAGGCCACCGGGGCCCAGACCGCTGTGGCAAGCGACTGCCATGCCCAAGGTTACGATCAATATCTGAAGGACGGAGAGGTGCTTCTTTTCGGCCGCGAGGAGCTTTTGGTGATCGCCACCCCCGGCCACACTCCGGGCAGCGTATCCTACCTGTGGCGCGACCGGATTTTCACCGGTGACACCCTCCTGATCGGCGGATGCGGCCGGACCGATTTCCAAAACGGAAGCCCGGCGGCGCTCTACCGCAGCGTCACTGAAAAGTTATTCTCGCTCGATGAACAAACCCTCGTCTATCCGGCCCACGACTACAAGGGGCGCCGGGTCTCCAGCATCGGCGAAGAGAAATTGCAAAACCCGCGCTTCGCCGGAAAAAATCTCGAGGAATTCGTCGCCCTCATGAATAACCTCAACCTCCCCTTGCCCAAGCACATCCAGGAGGCGGTCCCCGCCAACCTCAGGGGGGGACCCGGAATCGGCGAGCTCAAGAATGAAATGAATCGCGACGCGATATCGGCCTTATCGAAGGCGGCGCTCCCCCTACGCAGCGTCTCGGTGCAACAACTGGCGGAGCTCGCGAACGCCGGGCCCTTGAGCTTGATTGACGTTCGCACGCCGGGGGAGTTCGCCGGTCTTCGGATCCCGGGATCGGTCAACATTCCCTTCGATTCGCTTCATGCCGACTCCTTGAAGTCGATGTTTCCGCCCGACAAACCGCTTTATTGCCTCTGCCAAACCGGCACTCGGAGCGGGCTGGCGGCCGACCGCCTGCGAGCGGCCGGTTTCCGGCAAGTGGTCCATGTCGACGGCGGCACCAACGCCTGGGAGGCCGCTGGACTGCCTTTCGAGCGCGGAGCCGGCGGAGCCTTCGGCTTGGAGCGCCAAGTCCGAATCGCCGCCGGCGGCTTGGTTGTCTTGGGAGCCATCGCGGGCGTCTGGATTCATCCCTTGGGCTACGCCATATCCGCGGCGATCGGCGCCGGATTGGTTTTTTCCGGAGTCACCAATAGCTGCGCCATGGCTAGGCTGATGTCCAAGATGCCCTGGAACCGGGCGACCCGGTGAAATCCCGGTTAGACGAACACCTAGCGAAACCACTTCCCCGTGGCCTTGGAATAAACCTGACCCCCGGCCTCGCTCGAGAAATGTCCGCGGAGAATTCCGGGCTCGTCCGGCGGACAATAGAGCAACAAATCGATTTCGCGGGCGCCTCGAAGGTCGGGCTCGAAGCCGTCCCGTTGCGGAGGCTTGCCTTCCAGCCGGATGCGCTGCCGGGTCTGCATGGCGTTTCGGATCTTCACGCTGCCGTCGTCGAACACCCTGGCATCGACGACCCGATCGCTGATCTCGAACTCGGCATAGCAATCGCCGACCTGAAGCTGAAAATTGCCGTAGAAGCAGCCGGCGCCGCCCCGGCCATCGGGTGGAATCTGCAGAATCATCTTCCCGTTGAGCACCGCGTAATCGGGCTTCTTGATCGGCATATGGCGGTAAACCTGGAAAACCGTCTCGGTCTGCCAGCTGCCGGAATAACCGTGCAGCTGAGCGGTCGGCGAGAACCCGGCCTGAATGGCGGGCAGCTCGGCCGCCCAGGACTTGATCCGGGCCCGGGCTTGGAGATCGAGCGGACGCTCCGGCTCGAAAGGCCCCATCGGAACGTAGGTGACGCCGGCGAAATCGGAGGGCAGCTCGGATTCGGCATAACGGCAGAGAGCCACCCGGCCTCGGGTCAGCATGGCGGTGAGATAGCCGTATTCGAAGAGGACATTGGCCCGCGGCGTCCGGACCTTTTGCTCCCGAATGACCGAATCGTCGTCCGGCGTCGCCAGGAACACGGCCCCGGCCACTCGGCGGGCGATGTTTTCGATGCCCAGGAAGGTGATGTCGCCAAGCTTGAAGCATTCGGTCCAGAGCAGTGGCTTGACGCCTTGAACCTCCGAAAGGACGTCAACCACCTGCATCGCTTGCCCCAGACCCTCTTTGCTGCTGCCGATGAAAATCTCCTTCAATGTGGACCCTTTCCTGTCCGACATTGTCGGAGTTTTGGAGGATCTCTTCCAGCTTAAAAGACCAGCGACGTCAGTTCGTCGTCCTTTCCAACTGCCAGTTTTTGCTCCGGAACAGCGAGACGCTGGTGCTGGCATTGCCTGATTGAGAATCGACGATGGTGTGCGTGAAGCCGATGCCCTCGACCGCGATGGTGCCGTTGACGACCGGGTCATAGGACTTGACGTGCTCGAAAACCTTCACGATCACGTCGCCAAAATCGAAGACGGAATTGCCGGTCTGGACAGTCGGCGAACCCTGGCCCGCCCAGGTCAGATCCACGTTCACCGGCAGGGACTGGGCGTTCCCGAAGTCCCCGTTGATCACCACAAAGCCCATGAAAGTGATGTTGACGTAGGCATTGCCGGAAGGATCGAAATCAATGGCGCCCTCGAAAACCCCCGGATCGAGGTTGGTGACAAAGAAGCTCGGCGGTCCGACCACTTGGCAATCTCCGGGATTCGGAGGAAAGGTGACTTCGCCCTGGCAATCGACGTCCGGGGTGCTGCTGATGGTGAGTGAAAGCCCGGTCGGAAACTCGGTGCCGAAAACATCGGTCGCTTCCCGAGAGGCTTGGACGCTAACCAACGTCGCGCCGGGGAATGTGACATCGACCGGATGCGATTCGAAGCTGGAATAACCCGCCCCGAAAAGCTCGGAGGACTTGGAGACGCTGGCATCCGCTTGGGCGGAGCCGGCCGCCCCCAGGATGAGAAGGGCGCACAGATACACCCCGAAAAAGGCTTTGAACTTCATACAGACCTTCCTTTCGTTGAATGGAAACTTATTAAGACGGAATTAGATTTTTAGAATGAACCCTCAGAAACCCCCAAAACTCGAACCTAGCGAGAATTGTCCACTAAGGGCGGCTTTTTCTTCAAGACCAAATTTGAATTGGAGAAGGATGAGTTTTGCCCTTATCTTATCCAAGGAGGGCGACCATGAAACATGCTCGGCATTTCTTCTGGATTTCACTTCTATTCTTCGGAGCGTTGGAGGCGCAGGCCGGCGGCCTGGCGCCATTGCTGACCTCAAGCGCTTGGTGCAGCTTTAAATACAGCCAGGTCACGGGATACAGCAACAGCACCCGCTATCGCTTCAATCGCAACGGGACCTATTCCATGGGAAGCCGGGGCGAGGGCTACTCCAGCGGCGGCGGCGGAACTTTCGCCAGCCAGCACGATGGGGGCTCGGGCGGACGCTGGAAGGTGGAGGGCGAGCGGCTTTTCCTATCGGATGATGGGGTGGAATGGGAAAGCGTGGCGACCCGGGTGAAAAGCAATTCCAACGGGAATCCGATCATCGTGGCCGACGGCGTCGAATATTCCCAGTGCAACTAAGCTGAAGAGGACGGTCGCTTGATTTAGCGGGAGAGCATCGCCAAAATTTCCCTGATTTTCGCGACTTCTTCCCGGCCAGCCTCGGTCAGTCGATAGGCCCTTGCCGCTCGGCCACCGGTATAAGGGGTTTCAGAATGGGAAAAGGAAATGAGGCCCTTTTGTTCCAGGCGTTTCAAGGAAGGATGAAGCGATCCATCGGAAAGCCGGCTACCCCCACCGGCGCGAGATTTGATCCACTCGCCAGCCAAGGGCCCTTCGCGAAGGGCCATTAAACAAAATGCATCGGGCTTGAGAACATAGGATCTAAAATGAAGTCTCTCTCCTGGCCCGGCTTGTAAATAATAGTTCAACTCCTCCTTAATCTCGCGAGTCGATTCCCTACCGGCTTCCGTGAGCTGGTAAACGGTTGCAGGGCGGCCGCTGCCCCTTTTCGGCATTTGGTAGTGAGAAAGCTCGATGAGTCCCAATTCCTCAAGCCGCTTGAGGAGGGGGTTTACTATTGACCAGGTCAAACGGAATTTGCCGCCGGTTTTTTGGAATACCTGGTCAATCATCCATTGTCCCGCCAAAGGCTTTGAATCGAGCTGCAACAAAATGACGGCGTTCTGGTTGATGATCGCTTGGCGAGACCTACCTCCTTCGGATTTCGAGCTCTTCATCGCGAAGGAGCCAAACGAAAGCGAATCGCGCGCACCGGAAATTCCAGCATTGGCGAATGCTGGAATTGGAGAAAGGCCAAAACCGGGAACGTCGGCCGATGCGCCGGGCAGCTGATTGGCGATCTCCAATCTCTTCGCCAGAACAGGGCGCAGGAGTCGCCCACTCACATTGAGATGCAGCAGTGTGGCCAATGAATCCGCCAGGACGGCATCGCCGCTCCCTTCTTCGCGAAGTCCCAAGCGACTCTCCACCGATTGACCTAGAAGGATGCCTCCCAGCATGCTGGCCTGGCTGAATGCCGTTTGGATCGGGCCCGCTCCGATCACCCGGCGCGAAATGCCATTGGCCAAACCACCGGCCAGACGAAGCGCGCCCAAGCTTAAATAGCTCGAGCCGACTTCAGCGCCGATCGTCCGCCGACTCCAATCTTGGGAGTGGCCCAAGATGGCGTCGGTTCCTCGGGCGAGTGCGACGTAGGCAGGCGCCTCCAGCAAGGACGCGAGGGCCGAGCCCAGGATCCGGGCCGTCGGTCCGCGGGTCGCCCAAGAAGCCGGAGCGGCGGCAAAACGAGTAAGAAGGGCCAGTCGACTGATTCCAAACACCGCCTGAGCGCCCGCCATCCCCACCAACGATGCCGGATTTCCGGCCTGCTTGAAAAAATGCCCCAACAAAACTTCCGCTCGGGCGCCGAAAGCACCGCGGCCGACGAGAGCGTCTTGGCGGCGCCGAGCCTTCTCGGCCACCGGAGAGCTTCCCAGACTGTCGTAGATCCGCCGGGCGGCGTCGGCTCGGTCATGCTCGAGCCGCTGGCCCAAATCAAATAAACCATCGGCCAAAAGATCGGGGTCCGACTCCTTGCGCAGCGATTCGAGCTCCCTTTGGAAGTTGGCGGGCAAGGCGGGTGACAAGCCCTGGAATAAGGCGACCATCAATTTCCCCTGAATTTTTCCAGTTTCGGCCGGCTTTTGGCTTAGTTGCGCTATGATATTCGTTGGCTTGGCGGAGGGCCTGAAGCGCTTTCTTCCTCGGCACGAAATATATTTCTTCAATTAAATCAAAAGACTACTCCTGGCTGAATCTTGAAGGCAGCCTTGTCAAGAGCTTGCCCCCCGATTCTCCGGCCTCATCTCTTCTCCTCATTAGCCGGCTCAACCCGGCAAAAAAGGAGAACCCCATCTGATGAAAAAACTAGTATTGCTTTCAGCCCTGCTGCTCTTGCCTTTCTCGGTCGATGCGAAGCCCGAGCAGGAGGAGCAGGAGAAAGTTTGTTTCTGCCACAACATCAATCACAACCCTCATACCATTTGCACCGCTAACGAAGCCTTGATCCAAGCCCACATGGACCACGTCAATGGCGAGGTTCCCGGCGTGCAGGATGCCTTGGGCGCCTGTGAAGAAGAAAGTCCGCCACCGGAGGAGAGCTCGCCACCGGAGGAGAGCTCACCGCCCGAGGAAAGCCCGCCACCGGAGGACGACGAGGAGGATGAAGGCGAGGGCGATGAGCAAGAGGGCGAAGGCGAGGCCACCGACGACTCCAAGGCGGAGACTCCGGGCAACGATCCCTCGCTACTTTTCGAAGGAAGCGGCGGCTGTTCCCTGAACCCCGGACTTGCCGGGGGCGGATTCGCCAATGGGATCTGGATGATACCGCTGACTCTTCCCCTACTTCGTTCCCTGCGTCGGAAGCAAACTTAGGCCTGCCGTTCCAAAATGTTGGAGGGCGTCAAGCCCCGCCTGGCTCCGCTGGGCGGGGCTTGGTTTTTGAAATTGCGGAGCGGGGTCCGCGGGTTTATAGTTTGGGTTGGTTCCCCATGAGCAACCCAAGCAAATCGATTCGGGATGCTCTCCAGGCTGAAGAAACGGCTCTGCGAAGCGCTCATCGCTGGCTCAATCGTCAGGATTTGATCGGCGCATTTTTGTTTCTCACCTCGATCGCCGCCTGCATCGGAGTCGGAACGCTTTATTACCAAGGTTTCATTCCGGCATGGACTTGTCTCTTGGCGAATGCTTTCTTTCTTTCCATCGGCCATGAGATCGAGCACGACTTGATCCATCGGCTTTACTTCTCCCGCCACAAGTGGCTTCGAGACTCCATGTTGCTGCTCGGCTGGCTGACTCGGCCAACCTCGATCAATCCCTGGATCCGAATGCGCCTGCATCATCACCATCACCGAAATTCCGGGCAACTCGACGACGCCGAGGAAAGACTGATCGGGAACGGAATACCCTACAATAACCTCGCTCGGTGGCTGGTCATGGCCGGGCCCTGGTTTGCTTTCCTTCAGCTTCGGTCGCTCAGAAGGCATGGCAGTCCCTTCAGAACCCTGGTTCTGGTGCTCTCGCCCTTTCCGATGGTCTTCGGCGCCACCGTCTTCGTCGTTTATTGGCTGCTGTTGAGCCTATTCGGCCCTGGCATCAGTCAATGGGCTTACGACCGGATGCCGCTTTGGAATGCCTTGATGGTCGGCTTGATCGGCCCCAATCTCCTGCGGATGTTTTGCCTGCAGTTCGTCTCTTCCACCATCCACTACTTCGGCGACGTCCGCGAGCTGCGGGACCAAACTCAAGTATTCAACGCCTGGTATTGGCTTCCCTTCCAGGCCTTTTGCTTCAATTTCGGGGCAACCCATGCCCTGCATCACTTTCTCCCCAGCCAACCCTTCTACATCCGGCAATGGCTGGCCCAACGCATCTATCCGGTCATGAAAACCCAGGGGGTTCGATTCAACGACATCGGGACGTTCCGGCGGAACAACCGCCATGGGGCTTGAATGCTCGGCATCGGGTCACAGGCTAGCCGCTTGGGCCTTCTGAGCGGCTTCGAGCTTTTTGATTTCCTCGGGCGATAACTGGGGCCGGTCCACCTTGAGCGTCAGCTTTTCCAGCTTACCGGTAAAAGGAAACGGCGGCTTGTAATCGGCATCATTCACGCCGGTCAAGGTGTCCGATCCGATATCGAAGCTCTCATCCCATTGCAGAATGGTGGGCAGAGTCTTGTCCATCGCGATGGTCTGAACGACCTTGCCATCGACCTTGAGGGTTCCGGTGCCACCGCTGCCGAGGCCGCTATAGCTATTAAAGGCCAGGGTGCCGGCACCGAGTCCGTCGTACTTGAAATCAAATTCGACCTTATGCTTTCCGGGGGAAAGAGCCTCGGGCCCTTCCCACTTGACGCGCTTCAAGTCGATCAAGTTCCAGAGGAACACC